>JBOGDX010000017.1:0-15434 GCA_050743225.1 Actinomycetes bacterium
TCTCCGCGATGATGGTCCGAGACCGATACCCCGCCTCATGAGCGGGTGTTGGGCCGTGCCGCCGTGCTCAGCCCGGGATGAGCACCGACTTGCCGGTGGTGCGGCGACCTTCGAGGTCTTCGTGCGCGCGGGCCGCGTCCGCGAGCGGGTAGCGCGCGCCGATGCGGACCGTGAGCTGACCGGTGGCGACCCAGCCGAGGACCGCCGAGGCACGAGCCAGCAGCTCGTCCCGGTCGGCGATGTGGTGCGCGAGCGTGGGGCGGGTCAGGAACAGCGAGCCCTTCGGATTGAGGATCTGGGGATCGACCGGGGGGACCGGGCCGCTGGACGCGCCGACGAGGACCAGCATGCCGCGGGTGCGCAGGCTGTCCAGGCTGGCCTCGAACGTCGACCGGCCGACACCGTCGTACACGACGTCCACCCCGCGACCGCCGGTGAGCCGGCGGACCTCGGAGGCCACATCGGTGTAGCCGATGACGTGCTCGGCCCCGGCCTCGCGGGCCAGCTCGGCCTTCTCCGGGGTCGAGGTCGTCGCGATGACCCGCCCTCCCTTGAGCCGGACCACCTGGGTGAGCAGCAGCCCCACCCCGCCGGCCGCGGCGTGCACCAGCGCGGTGTCCCCGGGCTGGATCGGGAACGTGGACTCGGTCAGGTAGTTCGCGGTCAGGCCCTGCAGCATCACAGCGGCTGCGGTCTCGTCGCTGACGGCGTCGGGCACCGGGACGGTCCGCTCGGCCGGGACAAGGACCTGGCTGGCGTAGCCCCCGCCGGGCACCATCGCCCAGGCGACATGGTCGCCGACCGATACGCCGGTCACCTCGGGACCGACCGCCGTCACGACACCGGCACCCTCGGAGCCGGCGATGAACGGCGCCGTCATCGGATACTTCCCGGAGCGCTGGTAGACGTCGATGAAGTTCACGCCCGACGCGGCGACATCGACGCGCAGCTGACCGGGCCCCGGTTCCGGCGTGGGCCGCTCCTGCAGCGTGAGCGCCTCGGATCCACCGGGTTCCTGGACGACGACGGCCTGCATCCGCTTCCTCCTCATAGGCCTGGCTCGGCCCCCCCATTCCCGGTCGAACCGGACATACACCCACCCCACCCTGCCCAGGCCGCCATGGTGAAAGAAATACTACAAAATCGAATAATCACTCTTGCGAACAGTCTGCTAACAGGATAGAAAAGATGACTTCGACAGAAACGCGGGGCCCCGGTCCGGTGAAACGCGCCGACTGAAGCTCCGGTTGCCTGGCCACGACGAATGGAGTGAGTTGCCGGTGCGTTCCCTACTCCGCCGACCGGGATGGACCCGAACCGTCGCCGTGGCGACGGCGGCATTGCTCCTGTCCAGCACGACCGCCTGCGGCTCGTCGGACAGCAGCAAGGCCGGGAAGGACGAGCAGCTCACCGTGAACATGGGTGTGCAGTCGCTGGTCATCCAGACCTACTACCCCCAGCTGGCCGAGGCCCTCGGCTACTTCAAGGACGAGAACCTCAAGGTCAACATCAGTGTCGGAGAGAGCACGGCCAACTCCGTGCAGGGGCTGATCGGCGGGTCGATCGACTTGTACAACGGCGGTCCCGAAGGCCTCAGCGCGAACGAGCAGGGTGCTGACCTGAGATTCATCGCCGCAGGGTCCAACCGCTCGATCTGGAACGTCGTCGGAGCCGAGGGCGTCGAGGACATTCACGAGCTCGAAGGTGCCTCGATCGGCGTCTCGGCTCTCCAGTCGATCAGCACGGTCACCACTCGTCAGGCGCTCCAGGCCAACGGCGTCGATCCCAAGTCCCTCAAGTTCGTCGCGGCGGGCGGGACGTCCAAGCGCTTCGCCGCCCTTCAGGCCGGCCAGGCCGAGGCCGCACCGCTCGGCATCCCCGTCAACTACCAGGCCAGTGAGTCCGCCGGCTTCAAGGACTTCGGCAACACCAACGAGCTCGGCGCACCCCCGGTCGCCGGTGCGGTCCTCACCGTGAGCAAGAAGTGGGCCGACGAGCACAAGGAGGAGCTCCGTCGCTTCCTGCGCGCCTACCAGCGCACCATCGACGCCCTCTACAACCCCGCCATGAAGGACAAGATCGCGGGGATCGTCTCCAAGGGGATCGAGGTCGACAAGCCGTACGTCGAGCGAGCGATCGACGAGATCTTCCTCAAGGGGGACGGCAAGACGATGCCCAAGAACTGCAAGGTGGACCCCGTCGCCCTGCAGACCGCTGCGGACGCCTTCGCGGAGTTCGGTGCGCTGAAGAAGAAGATGGATGACGCGTCCATCGCGATCGACCACTCGTACCTCGAGGACGCGCAGAAGAGCCTGAGGGAAGACCCTCCGAAGGGCAGCTGACCGATCGCGGCACCGGTGACGTGGTGACCTCGACCGGGACAAGGGAGCGATGCTCGAATGGCTGATCAACTGGCACGGACCGGAGCCCCACCGAGCGCCAGCAACGGGAAGGCGCCTGCACCCGCCGATGAGCCACCGACTGCGTCGCCGCGGACGGCGGAGCCGACGCCGGTCGCGGAGAGCGAGAAGGCCCGGCAAGCCAAACTCCGGCGACGTTCACTGATCCGTGGTGCGGTGTCGGTGGTCGTGGTGCTCGCCGCATGGGAGGCCGCCGTCCGGATCTTCCAACCCAACACGGTCATCATCGTCGGGCCCAGCGCCATCCCCAGCGCCGTCTGGGACCTTGCGCAGTCCGGCGACCTGTGGCGCCACTTCTCCGTGAGCATGCGGCAGTTCCTGCTGGGCTACCTGCTCGCGGCGGCGCTGGCGATCCCTCTCGGGCTGTGGATGGGAGCCAGCCGGCGGGCCCACGACTACGGCGACCCGTGGCTGACGGCGCTCTACGCGACTCCCAGCGTCGCACTGGCGCCGTTGTTCATCATCTGGCTCGGTTTCGGCGACCCGGCGCACATTGCGATCATTGCGCTGGTCGCGTTCTTCCCGGTCATCATCAACACGATCGACGGCGTCCACGCGGTGGAGAAGGACCTGCGTGAGGTCGGCATCGCATTCCGTGCCAACCGTCGGGAGGTGTTCAGGCGCATCGACCTGCCGGGCGCGATGCCCTACATCTTCACCGGTCTGCGGCTCGGGTTGGCTCGAGCGCTCGTCGGCATCGTGGTGGCCGACCTCTTCGGCGCCCAGGCCGGCCTCGGTTACCTCATCCTGACCTCGTCGCAGCTCTTCCAGACCGCCAACGTGTTCGTCGGCGTGTTGATCCTGGCGGTGCTCGGTGTGGGGCTGACCTTCGCCCTGCGTCTCCTGCAGAAGAAGCTCACGCCATGGCAGGTCGACGTGAGGGAGCAGCCATGACGACGACACAGGCAAACCCGCTGCAGACGGCCTCGTCCGGAGGCGTCACCGTCAGCGAGATGTCCAAGCACTACGCCACGCCCAAGGGCGAGACGATGACCGTGCTGGACCGCGTCTCTCTCGACGTGCGCCCAGGCGAGTTCATATCCATCGTCGGCCCGTCGGGGTGCGGCAAGACGACGCTGCTCCGGATCCTTCAGGGCCTGGAGCAGCAGGACAGCGGCGAGGTGCTGGTCGATTCACAGCCGCCGGGGAAGGTCGCCACCGGTTTCGTGTTCCAGAAGGCGTCGCTGTTCCCTTGGCGCACCGTGGAGCGCAACGTCTCGTTCGGCTTGGACCTGTCCGTCCTGAAGGACACGCCGAGCCGCCCGCCGAGCAAGGCGGAGCGCAAGGAGCGGGTCGCCCGGCTGCTGCAGCTGACCAACCTCAGCGACTTCGCCGACTACTATCCGACGCAGATCTCCGGCGGCATGCAGCAGCGCGCCAACCTCGCGCGAGCGCTGGCGATCCAGCCGTCGGTGCTCCTCATGGACGAGCCGTTCAGCGCCCTGGACGCGCAGACCCGGGAGAAGCTCCAGCGCGACCTGCAGCGGGTCGTCGCCGGGGTCGGCACCACCACCGTCTTCATCACGCACGACATCCGTGAGGCGGTCTTCCAGGCCGACCGGGTCTTCGTCATGGGCACCAACCCCGGTCGGTTCATCAAGGTCTACACGGTCGACGAGAAGCACCCCCGGGGCGCCGAGTTCCAGCAGAGCGACCGGATCGCCGAGCTCAGCCGTGAGATCTGGCAGCTGCTGCACCCATCCAAGTCAGCGGTGCCGGACGGCCCCTGAACAACCGCGCCCGCCCAGTTCGCAGGGCAAGCACGCCGCGACAAGCGGCCGGAGAGGACCCAACGTGGCAGAAGAGCCAAAGTTCCTGGTCGACAGCTACCTCGAGTGGGTGAAGGGAGAGGGCCTGCCCGTCGTCGAGGACTTCGGCGTCGACCTCCTGGCAGTCGAGACGGCGCCGTGGGCGCGAATGGGCGCCGACGCGGCGTTCGTCAACCTCAAGGGTCGGGGCGACTTCATCAACGTAGTGGTCGTCGACCTGCAGCCGGGCGGCAGCACCGAGCCGCAGAAGCACCTCTACGAAGAGGTCGTCTACGTGCTCAGCGGGGCCGGCAGCACGACCATCGAGAGCCCCGATGGGACGCGCCACAGCTTCGAGTGGGGCCCGAAGAGCCTCTTCGCGCTGCCGTTGAACTCGCGTTACCGACACTTCAACGCGAGTGGTTCGCAGCCGGCGCGCCTGGCCTCGACGACCAGCGCCCCCATCATGTTGAACCTGTTCCACAACGAGGAGTTCGTGTTCGACAACCCGTGGACGTTCGGAGAGCGCGTCGGCTCGCAGAAGCACTTCTCGGGCGACGGCGACTTCATCCCGATGCGGCCGGGGCGCCACATGTGGGAGACGAACTTCGTGCCCGACCTGGCGTCCTTCGAGCTGCAACAGTGGTCGGCCCGTGGTGCCGGCGGCAGCAACATGATGTTCGTGCTGGCAGATGGCACGATGCACGCCCACATCTCGGAGATGCCCGTCGGTACCTACAAGAAGGGCCACCGCCACGGCGCGGACTTCCACGTCTACGCGGTGACCGGGCACGGCTACTCGCTGCTCTGGTACGAGGGCGACGAGGACTTCCACCGCGTCGACTGGCGCCACGGCGTGGTCTATGCGCCGCCGGACCGGATGTTCCACCAGCACTTCAACACGAGCCCGGACCCCGCGCGCTACCTGGCGGTGGCGTTCGGTGGCCTGCGCTACCCGTTCACGGCTGACAAGCGCGCGACGTTCATGGGCATGGACGTCAGCCTCAAGGACGGCGGCCGGCAGATCGAGTACGAGGACCAGAACCCTGCCGTGCACGAGCTGTATGCCCGGGAGCTGGCCACGACCGGCGCCGAGATGCGCATGCAGCAGTTCGTGGCAACCGGGAGATGACCCTGCACGACCACTCCACCGGAGAGTCCTCGGTCTCGTTGGACCAGATCCAGTTCCCGGACCATCACCACGGGGACGGCGCCGATCTCGGCCAGGAGCCGGACGGGGAGTATTGGGACGTAGAGAACGTCGAGCTCGACACGGTCGGCATCGACATCGGTTCGTCGACGTCGCACCTGATGTTCGCGCGTGTACACATGCAACGGCTGGCCCAGGGCCTCTCCAGCCGCTTCGTGGTCGTCGATCGGAAGGTCGTCTGGCGGTCGCCGGTCGTGCTCACCCCCTACCGTCCCGACAACGACATCGACGCGGACGTGCTCGGGGAGTTCGTCCGGGAGTGCTACGCCGAGGCCGGGCTCCGGCGCGCTGCCATCGACACCGGGGCGGTAGTGCTGACGGGGGAGGCCCTCAAGCGACGCAACGCGCGCGCGATCGCGGATCTCTTCGCCAACGAGTCGGGGACGTTCGTCTGCGCCTCCGCGGGACACCACCTCGAGGCGGTCATGGCGGCGCATGGCTCGGGGGCCGTGGCCGACACCCGTGGTGAGCCGGGTGTCAGGCTGCACGTCGACATCGGAGGTGGGACCTCCAAGCTCGCTCTCGTCGCCGACGGAGCTGTCCTGGGCACTGCGGCGGTGGCCGTCGGTGGCCGTCTCGTGGCGCTGGAGGGGCGCCGTGTCGTGCGCGTCGAGGGCCCGGCGCTGCAGATGGCAGAGGTCGCCGGTATCCCGCTGGCGCTGGGGGAGGACCTCAGCGAGCAGGATGAGCGCGGCTTGGTGGCGGCGTTCGTGGAGGTGCTTGTCAGCGTCATCAACGGCGGCGGTGTGCCCGACCCCTACCCCGCCGACCTGCTGCTGGTCGACGATCGGCCCCCGACGTCGCGCCCCGGCGAGGTCAGCTTCTCGGGAGGTGTGGCGGAATACCTCTACGGGCGCGAGTCGCGCACCTTCGGCGACCTGGCCCCGACCCTGTCCGCGCAGCTGCGGGACGCGATGGACGCCGGACGGCTCGGCATGGCCGTCGCGGACACCCGCGCGCAGATCCGCGCGACCGTCATCGGTGCGTCGCAGTTCTCGGTCCAGGTGAGTGGCAACACCGTCGGGTTGTCCGGAACGGCGGTGCTGCCCCTGCGGAACCTGCCGGTCCTCTTCCCGAGAGTGTCCCTGGCGGGAGACGTGGCCGCCCCGGAGGTCGCCGGGGCCATCGTCGCCGCCGCCCGCCGGTTCGACGCCGAGGACGGCACCCAGGCGGTGGCGATCGGGCTCCGGTGGGAGGGGGACCCGGAGTACCCGCGACTGCGGGCGCTGGCGGAGGGTGTCGTGGCCGGCCTGTCACGGCACCTGGCGGCGGACCAGCCGCTCGTGGTCCTGCTCGACGGTGACCTCGCCCGGTCGCTGGGTCGCCTGCTGACCGAGGAGCTCGGGGTCCGGCAACCCGTCGTCTGCCTCGACGGCGTGCGCCTCGAGGAGTTCGACTACGTCGACATCGGCGAGATCATCCGCCCTGCCGGCGTCGTGCCGGTCATCATCAAGTCGCTGCTGTTCGACGCGCCGGACAAGCTCGTCTCCGGAAGCGGGGTGCTCCCTCCCGCGATCGAGCCGGCCGGCAGCCCGCATGGGTGAGGCCCTCGCGCTGCTTTCGCTCGTGCTGTTCAGCAGCAACGCGCTGCTGGTCAGCGTGGCCGCGCGACGGCTCGGCCAGAACGTCGGCTTCCTGCTGGCGCTCGGCACCAATGTGCTGTTCTCCGGCCTGCTCGTTCTGGGTCAGCTGGTCGTGCTGGGCCGTGGCCTCGACGTTCAGTGGGTCCCGTTGCTCATGTTCGCCATCGGTGGGCTGTTCACGTCCTACTTGGGGCGCCGGCTTTTCTTCCTGTCGGTGCAGTCGATCGGCCCGTCCCGCGCGACCTCCTTGCAGATCACCAACCCGGTGTTCGCGGGCATCATCAGCTGGGCGTTCCTCGGGGAGGTGCTCGGCGCCTCCTCCATCGCCTTCATCGCCGCTGTGGTCGTCGGTCTCTACCTGACGACTCGGGTGCCCGTCGCGCGCAAGGTTCCTATCGGCGTCGGGGCGGGTCCGGGCACCGAGCTGCCGGACACGGCGCGCGACCCGTCGTCGGGCGGCTTCGTCGGCCTGCCGACGCGCGAGGTCGCCTTCGCCCTGATCGGTGCCTTCTCCTATGCGGTCGGCAACGTCGTACGCAGCAGCGGGGTGCGCGAGTGGAACGAGCCGGTTCTCGGCGGGTTCGTCGGGGCGGTGGCCGGCACGCTGGCCTACCTGCTGTTGCACACAAAGGTTCGCAGCCTGGTCGATGCCGTCCGCAAGGCCGACCGGACCGGCGTCTGGTTGTGGAGCCTGTCCGGGGTGCTGACGATCTCCGCCCAGGTCTCCCTCATGGCCGCCACCCGGCACATCCCCATCGCCGTCGGTGTGGTGGTGGCGGCCGCGTTGCCCGTGATCGTCATTCCCGTCAGTGTGATCCTGATGAAGAACACCGAAGCCGTGACGGGCCGCACGGTCGCGGGTGGCCTGCTGATCCTGGCCGGTGTCGCCGGCCTCCTGCTCGGATGACACCACCTGACCCTCATGGAGGCGCTGTGCCACGTCCGGTTCCTGTGACCTACGCCGGTGCGGTCTATGACCGCACGAGGGCTCTGTACGGCGGCGACATACCGGTGGAGGGCGTCGACCTGCGCTATCTGCAGACCGGGATCGAGGAGCTCTTCTGGCGGCAGGGGAGGTATGCGGAGTTCGACGCGGCGGAGTTCTCCTTCGGCGCCTACATCGCAGGGGTGGAGCAGGCGGACGGACCCTTCTGTGCCATCCCAGTGTTCCCCTCGCGGTCCTTCCGCCACTCGGCCTTCTACGTCCCGGCCGACTCGGACGTGCAGAAGCCGGAGGATCTGTCCGGGCGCTCGATCGGGACGCCGGAGTGGAGCATGACGGCGTCACTGTGGATGCGCGGACTCCTCGGCGAGTTCTACGGGCTCGACCTCGAGAGTGTCCTCTGGCGCACCGGCGGGCTGCAGGACCCTGGGCGCCAGGAGAAGTCGCGGGTGGTCCCACCCAGCCGGTTCAAGGTCGAGTCTCTCGACCCGACCGAGACGCTGATCGAGCAGCTGGTGCACGGTGGCATCGACGCGCTGATCAGCGCACGCCCACCGACGCTGTTCCTCGAGGGCGACCCGCGCATCCGGCGGGTCTTCCCCCACTACCGCAGCGAGGAACGCTCCTTCTTCCAGAGGACCGGGATCCTCCCGCTGATGCACGTCGTCGTGCTCAAGAAGACACTCGTCGAGGAGCATCCCTGGGTCGCGAACAACCTGCGGCATGCCTTCGAGGCGGCCCGGGCACAGGCGGCACCGGCATTACTGGACTCGGCGGTGTGCAGATCCTCCCTGGTCTGGGAGTCGGCGTACGCCGAGGAAGAGTCAGCGATCTTCGGCGACGCCTTCGCCTACGGTGTGGACGCCAACCGGGTCACGCTGACCACGCTGCTGCGCTATGCCCATGAGCAGGGGTTCACCTCCCGCCCCCTCGACCCGGAGGACCTGTTCGTCCCGTCCACGTTGACCGAAGCCAAGGTCTGAGGGCCTGGCTCAGGACAGGCCGAACAGCTCCGACGCTGTGCCGGCGTGGACCGCGTCGGTCGCGGCCCGGTCCAGGCCGGCGGCCAGCACGCTGCTGCCGGCGGGGCGCTCGGCGATGGGGAAGGGGTAGTCGGTGCCGACCATCACCCGGTCGGCGCCGACGGTGTCGACCAGCGAGCGCAGGGTCCCTGCGTCGTAGACCAGGGAGTCGTACCAGAACCTCCGGAGGTAGTCACTCGGCGCTAGAGCCGGCGGGGTCATGCCGGGCAGCATGGTGAGGCAGCGCTCGATGCGGGGCAGCATCGCGAGCAAGGCCCCGCCCCCGTGCGCGAGCACGACGCGCAGGCGGGGATGGCGGTCGAGCACGCCGCCGAGCATCAGGGTCGCGGCGGCGGCGGCCGTCTCGGCGGGCATGCCCACCGAGTAGAGCAGCCCGTGGCGGCCGAGCCGTTCCTCACCGAGGACCTGCCAGGGGTGCACGAGCACGACGGCGCCGAGCTCGGCACAGGCGGCCCAGAAGTCGTCCAGCGACGGGTCGTCGAGCGCTACGCCGTCGACGTTCGTGCCGACCTCGACGCCGCGCAGGCCGAGCGCCGTGACGCACTCGGTGACGCAGGCCGCCGCGGTCGTCGGGTCCTGCAGCGGCACAGTGCCGAGCCCGGCGAACCGCTCGGGGGCGGCCCGCACCAGCTCGGCGATCCAGTCGTTCTGCCAGCGGGCCAGCTCGGTGACCCCGTCAGTGGGCAGGCGGTAGGAGAAGGTCACCGGGATGGGCGACACGACCTGCACCGCCACCCCCTCGGCATCCATCTCCTCGATGCGCCGCCGAGCGTCCCAGCAGCGGTCGTCGAGGGCGCGGAAGAAGTCGCTCCCGAGCACCAGGTCCGCGGTGCAGGGCCCGGTCGCGACGAGAGCCGGCCACGCACCGGCGTACCGCTCGGCGAGATGCGGCAGCTGCGGCGGGATGCCGTGGGTGTGCACGTCGACCTGGCGCGACCCGTTCACGCCGGCGGGTGTGGCACTCACTCGGCCATCTCGACCGGCTGGCCGGCCGGAGCCGCTTCGACGGAGAGCCGGAGCCGGTCGAGCAGCTCGGTGAGCGCCGTCCGCTCCGCGCTCGTCAGGTGGCCGGTAAGGGCCTCGAGGTATCGCCAGTGGCCCGGCAGGAACCGGCCCAGGAAGTCCTCCCCCGCCGGCGTGTTGGCGATGAGGTAGGACCGACGGTCGCCGGGGTTGACCCGCCGCTCGATGAGGGAGCGCTGGACGAGGGAGTCGACCACGCTGGTCAGGTTGGCCGGCCGTACCGACACGGCGAGCCCCAGCTCGCCCATCGTGAGCGGGCCGTCGGCACGGTGCAGCACGGTGAGTACGTTGAACTGGCTGACATTCAGGCCGTGCGGGGCGAGCTCGGCGGCGCCGGCCCGGTCGAAGGCTGTCATCGCGCGGTAGAGGGTGAGCGTCAGGGACAGGACGCTGGGGTCGAACTCCGCTCCGTGCTCTGCCGCCGCCCGGGCGACCTGTCCTGGGACGGTGGTCTCGGGCTCGGGCTCGGGCTCGGCCTCAGGCTGCAGCGCCGGCTCCGCCCCGACCTCGGGCTCGGACCAGGACTCGACCGCATCGTTGGCCGCCGGCCCAGTCGCCGGGCGCCTTCTGCCGTTGCTCGCCACCCGCTGCCTCCTCGTCGTGAATCACGTCGACGGTACCGGCAGGCCAACGCCGCCGCACCGTTTTTCGTTCCGAAAGAGAAAGTTTACCTTGACGATAGTTCAGGATGCTACATAGTGTCGAGGTACTCCCGCGGAACGACGGACGGAGGATCCCAGATGGGCGAGGTTCTTGGCGTTGGGCTGTCCCACTACCCCCCCTTCAGTGGGCTGGACGAGGACATGGCGGGCATCCTCCGTCGTACCCTCGCCGACCCAGGCATCCCGGATGCCGAGAAGGACGTTGCCAACTGGCCGGAGATCGCGCGGCGCGAGTGGGCGGACGACGAGGGCCGCGCGGCGGCGGCCGGCCACCGGGCCGCCCTCATCAAGGGCTTCGAACGGGTCCGGGAGGCGATCGACGACTTCCAGCCCGACGCCGTAGTCGTCTGGGGCGATGACCAGTACGAGAACTTCAAGGAAGACGTCATCCCGCCCTACGCCGTGCTGGCCTACGACGACATCGAGGTCAGGCCGTGGGCCCACGCCGCGGACTCCTCGGACATGAAGGGCCGGCCCAACGTCTGGGGCGAGAGCGGTGAGACCGCGTTCACAGTCAAGGGCCGTCCGGACATCGGCAAGCACCTCGTCTCCGAGCTGCTCGGTCGTGGCGTGGACGTGTCCTACGCCTACAGGCAGCTGCACCACCCGGGGCTGCCGCACGCGTTCCTCAACGCGGTGCTTTACCTGGACTACCACCGGACCGGCTTCGACTACCCCGTCGTGCCGTTCCCCATCAACTGCTACGGACGCCGCGTCGTCAGCTACCAGGGCTTCATGAGCAACGTCGACGACATCAGGGAGCTCGACCCGCCGTCGCCGACTCCCGCCCGTCTGATGGACGTCGGCGCCGAGGTCGGCCGCGTCTGCGCCGAGTCGCCGTGGCGGATCGCGCTGGTGGCCTCATCGAGCTGGTCGCACGCGTTCATCTGCGATCGGACGTGGCGCCTGCGCCCGGACACCGACAGCGACCGCCGCCTCCACGACGCCATGTCCACCGGAGACCTCGACGCCTGGCGCTCCACGCCGCTGGACGAGATCGAGGCCGCTGGCCAGCAGGAGCTGCTCAACTGGTTCCCGCTGCTCGGTGCGATGGAGGCGTTGGGCCAGAAGGTCCCGGCCTGGTCGGACTTCGCGGAGACCGGCATCTTCAACTCCAACAAGGTCTTCGCGGCCTACAACCCGTGTCGATGACCAGTCCCTCCCTGACCGCGGTCGCCGATGAGTTCGCCTCCGCGCGGGTGCAGCACGGCCCGTTCGACACCCACTACCTCGAGGCGGGGCAGGGTGCGCCGGTCCTGCTGATCCACGGCTCGGGCCCGGGCGTCTCCGGCCGGGCCAACTGGCGGGGCCTGATGCGCTCGCCGCTGACCCGCCGCCACAGGTTGCTGGCGCCGGACGTGGTCGGGTTCGGCGAGAGCCGGGCAGCGGAGAACACCGAGCTGGACCACGACATCCGGGCACGGCACCTCATCGGCTTCCTCGACGCGCTCGGCCTCGACCAGGTCGACCTGGTCGGCAACTCGATGGGCGGTGCCCTCGCGCTGGCCATCGCGCACCGCAACCCCGAGCGCGTCCGGCGGATGGTTCTCATGGGCACGGTCGGGATCGACTTCCCCCTCACCGCGAGCCTCGACCGGGTCTGGGGCTACACCCCCTCGCGCGACAACATGGCGGCCCTGATGCGGCTGTTCGTCCATGACCAGAGCCTGGTCACGGACGAGCTCATCGAGCTGCGGTTCCGCGCGACCGAGGTCGGCGACGTCCAGGAGCGCTACGCCACGGCATTCGCGGCACCTCGCCAGCGCCATGTCCGGGCGATGGCCCTCAGCGAGGACCAGCTGGCGAGCATCCGCAACCCCACGCTGCTGGTCCACGGGCGAGACGACCGGGTGATCCCCTTGGAGGCCACCAGCCAGCGCCTCGTGCATATCCTGCCGGTCGCCGACCTCTTGGTCTTCAGCCGGTGCGGGCACTGGACGCAGGTCGAACGTGCCGCAGACTTCGCGCGGCACGTGGAGGGATTCCTCGACTCATGATGCTGGTTTTCGACAGGCAACGAAGGAGAGAGGCTCCGACATGCTGACGACCGAGCTGAACGACCGACTCACCCGTGTCGGGCCGGGTACGCCGATGGGTCGCCTGCTCCGTCACTACTGGTACCCCGTCGCCGCCAGCTCCGAGCTGGGTCCGGAGCCGATCCAGCGGCGGCTGCTGGGCGAGGACATCGTGCTGTACCGCAAGGGTGACGAGATCGGCGTCATCGAGGCCCAGTGCCCGCACCGTCGAGCGTCGATGCGTTACGCGATCGTCGAGGAGCGCGGGATCCGGTGCGGCTACCACGGGTGGCTCTACGGCATGGACGGTCAGTGTCTGGAGCAGCCCGCCGAGCCGGCGGACAGCACGTTCAAGAACCGCATCCGGGCCGTGAGCTACAAGGCGGAGGAGCTCGGCGGCCTGGTCTTCGTCTACATGGGGGAGGACCCCGCACCGCTGCTCCCGCGCTTCGACCTGTTCGTGTGGGACAACTGCCTGCGCGACGTCGGCCACGCCATGCTGCCGATGAACTGGCTGCAGGTGATGGAGAACTCGGTCGACCCGCACCACGTCGAGTGGTTGCACGGGCACTACATGAACTTCGTGCGGGGCATCTCCGGCGAAGCGCAGGCCGAGGTGCTCATGCGCAAGCACGAGAAGATCGCCTTCGACGTCTTCGACTACGGCATCGTCAAGCGGCGGGTCCTCGAAGGCATGACCGAGGAGGACGACGACTGGAAGATCGGCCACCCGCTCGTCTTCCCGGACATGCTCCGGGTCGGAGGAGGGGGTCACTACCAGTTCCAGATCCGGGTGCCGGTGGACGACACCCACACCTCTCACTTCTGGTACGACGTCTACAAGCCCGACGGCGACTACACCGTGCCGGCTCAGGAGTCCGTCCCGATCTTCGATGTCCCGATCTACGACGAGAAGGGCGACTACCTCGTCGACTTCGTCGACGGCCAGGACGTCATGGCGTGGGCGAGCCAGGGGTCGATCGCCGACCGGTCCCAGGAGCACCTCGGCAAGTCTGACCTCGGTGTCATCATGCTGCGCCGGCTCTTCCAGGAGCAGCTGGACAGGGTCGAGGACGGTGACGACCCGCTCGCCGTGGTCCGCGACGAGAGCCTGAACGACTGCATCACCCTGCCGCAGGAGCACAAGAAGTTCGGCACCGGCTCGGGCTTCCGCTACGAGTTCCTGACCATGGGACAGTGCCGCTACAGTCCCATCGCGGAGGACGTGCTCAAGCTGTTCGAGAGAGCCGAGAAGAGCCTCGGCGACGCAGAGCAACACGACGCGACCGTCTGACATGCCGGTCGCGAGGGAGGCAGGCGTGTCAGAGATCTCGGGCGCTGCCCCGCTGGGCAAGGCCGTTCCAGTGGACGACGAGGTGCAGGAGCTGGTTAGGTTCTGCCCCCACTGCGGTGCGGAGCTCGACGTGCAGTCGTTCGTGCAGGAGTACTGGACGGCGGAGGCGAGGATGTTCCACGTCTGGTGCGAGGACTGCCGCTACGTCTTCGACGTGCGACCCACCGTCCGGGTCACCACGCACGAGCCGGCACACGAGTGACCCCGCTGGTCGAGCGGTCGTGAGCCCGGGCGGTGCCCGCCCCGTCCGGCTGGCCATGGTCGGGCTCGGGGCGGCGAGCGCGGCCATGCTGCGATACGCGCAGCGCCATCCTGACGTCGTCGTCACCGCCGGCGCCGACCCGGACGCCGGCGCGCGGGGTGCATTCGCCCGGTCCGGGGTCCCGGCCTACGCGACGGTCGAGGACCTCGTCGGCTCGGCCGACGTGGACGCGGTCTATGTGGCGAGCCCGACTCCGCTGCACCCCGCGCACGTCCGGGCCGGCCTCGAGGCCGGCAAGCTCGTCGTGGTGGAGAAGCCCATGGCGCCGTCCCTCGCCGAGGCGGAGCAGATGGTGGCCGATGCCGAGCGCCTCGACCGGGTGCTGATCGTCGGCCACTCGCAGAGCTTCGAGGCGCCGGTGCGTGCCATGCGCGCGGTCGTCGAGTCGGGAGTCCTCGGGCAGCTGCGCGCGGTCAACTGCTGGTTCTACACGGACTGGATCTACCGGCCGCGGCACCCCGACGAGCTCGACGCGGCCAAGGGGGGTGGGGTCCCTATGCGCCAGGGGGCCCACCAGGTGGACATCATCCGCTTCCTGGGCGGTGGGCGGCTGCGCAGCGTGCGCGGGCGGGTCGGCTGCTGGGACCCGGCTCGGCGCGCGGCGGGGGCCTACACCGCCTACCTCGAGTTCGAGGACGGCACCCCCGTGACCGCCTTCTACAGCGGTTACGACCACTTCCCGACCACAGAGCTGACGTTCGGCATCGGCGAGTCCGGCCAGCAGCTCGGCCACGGCTATGCGGTGGCGCGGAGCCGGCTCGCCGGGGTCGACTCGGTCGAGGGCGAGCGGGCGCTCAAGCGCGGCGGCGGTGGTGCCAGCCGGCAGGAGGAGATGCTGCGGTCCGGCGACCGGCAGCCGTTCTTCGGCCTGGTCGTCGTCAGCTGCGACCACGGTGACCTGCGGGTCTCGCCGGACGGGCTGACCGTCTACGGCGACGTCAGCAAGGTGGATGTGTCGCTGGCCGGGCTCTCCGTCGGTCGCGAGGTGCTGCTCGACGAGCTCGTCGCGGCGGCGCGGGGCACCGGCACGGTCACGCACGACGGTCGCTGGGGCCTCGCCAACGTCGAGGTGTGCGCGGCCCTCGTGACGTCGTCCGAGCAGCGCCGCGAGGTGGAGCTCCGGCGGCAGGTCGCGCTGGGCCCCCAGCCGGAGCTGGCCGACGTGGTGGCG
>JBOGDX010000018.1:0-14912 GCA_050743225.1 Actinomycetes bacterium
CGGGCCGGGCGTGACCGCGAGCGCCACCGCCAGCAGCAGGGCGGCGGCGATCGCGTCGATCCAGTAGTGGTTCGCGGTCGCGACCACGACCACGACGGTGATCAACGGGTGGACCGCCACGACCCACCGCCACGGCGTGGACGTCGTGCGGATCACCACGATGGCGATGAGCAGCGCCCACCCCACGTGCAGACTCGGCATAGCGGCGAACTGGTTCGCCAGGTTGGCGGCGCTCCCGTCGTAGGCCGACGGGCCGAAGACGGCCATGGTGTCGAGGAATCCGAGGCTGTGCAGCATCCGCGGAGGGGCGAGCGGCATGAGCACGTGCACCACGAGGGCGAGCCCGGTCAGGACGGTGATGAGGCGGCGCGCCCAGCGGTACTCGGCCGGCGGGCGACGCCACCAGCCCCACGCGAGGAACGCCGCCGTGATGGGGAAGTGGACCACGACGTAGTACCAGTTGGCCGCACGGAGCAGCTCGGGCCACTGCAGCGCCCAGTCCTGCAGCGTCTCCTCGTCGGGCAGCCGGAGCGCCCGCTCGACGTCCCAGACCCACCAGGCGTTGGCGATGGCCATGTCGTCGTGGCCGGTGATGACCAGCCGGGCAATGCGGTAGACGACGAACAGGCTCAGGATCAAGACGAGTTCGCGCACCAGCCCCGGCCGCCGAGGCCGGGGCTGGTGCGCGACGCCAGAGCGCGCCGATTCGGCGCCGAGCGCCACGGGACTGCACCGCACCGCGCCAGGATCGCACGGATCGGGCGACCTCGCCCGCGACTTCCGCAGCCGTTCCAGCCACCGTTGCCAGGTTGTTGCCCGGCATGCCCGGGAAGGTCCCCCGAGGGGCCGGTCGGGCCGCTCCGACGTCAGGCGAGGAGGTCGACAAGGCGGCCGAAACCGCCCGGAAGCCGCACCGCTGCCGGAACCAGGACGGCCCGCGTCCCACCCCAGGTTGCGAGTGCGAGCAGCCCGCGGGTGAGGGCTCGGTGCCGACGGGTGAGCCTGCGCCACGCCGGCGGGTAGGTCTCCGGCCGCCCCGCTGCGACAGCCGCCACCGCGGCCCGCGCCGAGGCCAGTCCCGTCGAGAGACCCTCGCCGGTCAGGGCGTCGATGTAGCCGGCGGCGTCCCCAACCAGCAGCACCCGGCCCGAGCGCACGGCCGAGGAGCGCTGCCACAGCGGCCCCGCCCCGCGTACGTCGGTCACCGGCTGGACGCCGCGCAGCCGCGCCCGCAGCACTGGCATCCCGTCGAGCGCCTCGTCGAAGCCGGTGCGCGCCGGGCCGAGCACGGCGACCCCGACCAGGCCGTCCGAGACGGGCGTCACATACGCCTCGGCGGACGCCGACCAGTGCACCTCGACGTGATCGGTCCAGGGTGGGACGGCGAAGTGCCGGCGCAGGCCGAACCGGGCAACCCCCGGCGCTGACACGTCGAGCCCGAGTAGCCGTCGTACGGTCGAATGGAGTCCGTCCGCGGCGACCAGCCACGGGGCCTGCAGGCCGGCGGCCTCCACGGAACCGGGTGACTGGACCACGGACCGCACCGACCCCGCGACGCGCTCGACACCCACCGCGTCTGCGCGAGCGGCGAGCGCCTGGTGCAGGACGGTCCGGCGGACGCCGCAGCCGGGCCCGGACCGGAACCGGGCGTCCACCGACACCCCGTCGCGCAGGTACCGGATGCCGACGAAGGGGCGCCCGGTCACCGCGACCCCGAGGGAGCGCAGCTGCGACAGCGCCGACGGCATCAGTCCCTCGCCGCAGGCCTTGTCGAGCACGCCGGCGCGCGGCTCGACGACCGCGACCGTGAGGCCGTGGCGGCGCGCCTCGATCGCTGTCGCCAGGCCGACCGGGCCACCGCCCGCCACGAGCAGGTCGAGCGGCCCCGACCCGGTCACGGGGAGACCCGGGCAGGGCCCGCGAGCTCGTGCAGGGCCGCCTCTTCGCACCGTACGCGGACGCGCAGCAGGACCGCGTTCGCGACCGTGAACACCAGGGCGGTCACCCAGGCGGTGTGCACCAACGGAAGCGCCAGCCCCTCCAGCACCACGGCCAGGTAGTTGGGGTGCCGCATCCATCGATAGGGACCCGACGTCACCAGAGGGGCGCCTGGGACGACCACGACGCGCGTGCTCCACTGCGGTCCCAGGGTCGCGATGCACCACCAGCGCAGCCCCTGCGCCGCCAGCACGAGAGCGAGCATCGGCCAGCCCAGCACGTCGTGGAACGGCCGGTCCGCGAGCACGACCTCGGCCAGCGCGCCGACCAGCAGACCGGTGTGCAGGGCCACCATGACCGGGTAGTGGCCGAGTCCGCGCTCGACACCCCCGCGCGCCCGGGCGGCGCGGATGTTGCGTGAGCTCACGACGAGCTCGGCCAGCCGCTCCAGACCGACCGTGCCCAGCAGCACGGCGTAGAAGGCGACGCTGGTCACCACTGCAGGAGCACCATCTCGCTGCAGAAGCCGGGACCCATCGCCAGCATCAGCCCGAACGAGCCCGCGGCCGGCGGCGGCCCGGCGAGGGTGTCGGCCAGCACGTGCAGCACCGAGACGGAGGACAGGTTTCCGACTCGCTCCAGGGACCGCCAGGTCAGGTCGAGGGCTCCCGGCGGCAGGCCGAGCGCACGCTCCATCGCGTGCAGCACCTTGGGCCCGCCCGGGTGGGCCACCCACGTCGTCATGTCGTCGACCTTCAGGTCGTGGTCATCGAGAAAGGCGGTGACGTCCGGCCCGAGGTTGGTCTCCACCACGTCGGCAACGCTGGCGTCGAGCACGATGCGGAAACCGCTGCCGCCGATGTCCCACCCCATGACGCGCTCGGTGTCCGGGTAGAAGCGGCTGCGGGTGGACACCACCCGCGGCGCCGCGGGACGGCCCATGGCGGCGGCTCGTCGCTCGCCGACGAGAACGACCGCGGCCGCTCCGTCGCCGAAGAGGCCGCTGCCGACCAGGTTCGCCATGCTCGTGTCGTCCCGCTGGATGGTCAGCGAGCACAGCTCGACGGCCAGCAGCACGGCGACGCCGTCCGGGTCGCCCGCCAGCAGGTCGTGGACGCGAGCCACTCCCGCGGCTCCGGCGACGCATCCGAGGCCGAAGACCGGGATCCGCCGGACGTCGGGCCGCAGGCCCAGCCGCTGGACCAGCCGGGCGTCCAGGCTCGGGGCGGCGACGCCGGTAACCGTCGTGGTCATGACCAGGTCGACGTCCGCCGGCTGCAGCGCGGCTGTCGCCAGCGCGGCCCGGATCGCCCGCTCCCCCAGCTCGGCGCCGACCTGGATGAAGGCGTCGTTGGCCGCCCCGAACCCTTCGAGGCCGGCGTAGGCCTCCAGCGGCAGGGCGAGGTGTCGCCGGCGCACCCCGGTCGCCTCGTGCAGCCGGTCGAGGACCCTGCGGTCGGCACCCGCCGGGAGCACGACCTCGGCGAACGCGTCGGTCAGGGTCTGCTGGTCATAGCTGTGGGGCGGGAGGACCGGCGCCACCGAGAGGACCCGGGTCACGACCACACCATCGCGAGGGACCGCACGGGCCAGACCCTGCCCTGGGACCCATCGTCCATGCGTCCTCCACCGGAGTCGTCCGAACGGACCAAATCCACAACGTTCGGCGACACGGTTTCAGTTCGGGCCGTTCGTGCCGACACTGGGTGGGACAGTGCAGTGACCGACATCACAGCCCCCGCTCGACGGAAGCCGCTCGCCATGTGTTCTCACCAGCCGCAGTGCCCCCACGCGGACGCACCAGACCGCGAGGCCGCCCACACGCTCGCCTACCACCCGGAGCAGGGGTGGAGCCTGCTCTGCAACGGCATCGTGCTGTTCGAGGACACCGGCGAGCTGCTGCCCGACGGCCGAGTGATCGCACCGCACCGCCCGACCGACCCCGAGGTCGTCGCGGCCTGAGCACGTCCGCCTACCCGTCGGCGTAACTGTCCACCGGTGGGCAGCTGCACACCAGGTTCCGGTCCCCGTAGGCCCCGTCGATGCGCCGCACCGGCGCCCAGTACTTCGACCCCGCGTCCACCCCGGTCGGGAAGACGGCCTCCTGCCGCGAGTACCCGTGCTCCCACTCCCCCGCGATCGCCGCCGCCGTGTGCGGCGCGCCGCGCAGGGGGTTGTCCGTCCGATCCAGCTCGCCGGACGCGACCCGGGCGATCTCCTCCCGGATGCTGATCATCGCGTTGCAGAAGCGGTCCAGCTCGGCCAGGTCCTCCGACTCGGTCGGCTCGATCATCAGTGTGCCGGCGACGGGGAAGGACATCGTCGGGGCGTGGAACCCGTAGTCGATGAGGCGCTTCGCCACATCGTCGACGCTCACGCCGGTTTCCTTCGTGATCGGACGCAGGTCGACGATGCACTCGTGGGCAACCAGGCCCGACGCGCCCACGTACAGCACCGGGTAGTGCGGGCCGAGCCGGGCGGCGACGTAGTTGGCGTTGAGGATCGCGACCTCGGTCGCGTGAGTCAGCCCCTCCGCGCCCATCAGCCGGACGTAGGCCCACGAGATGGGCAGGATGCCGGCCGATCCCCACGGCGCGGCCGAGACGGGACCGACGCCGGTGTCCGGCCCGGCCGCCGGCTGCAACGGGTGGTTCGGCAGGTACGGCGCCAGGTGAGCCCGCACCCCCACCGGTCCGACGCCGGGGCCACCGCCACCGTGCGGGATGCAGAACGTCTTGTGCAGGTTCAGGTGCGAGACGTCCGCACCGAAGTGCCCGGGCCGGGCCACACCGACCAGGGCGTTGAGGTTGGCCCCGTCGACGTAGACCTGCCCGCCCGCCTCGTGCACCAGCTCGCACAGGTCGGTGATGTCCTGCTCGAAGACGCCATGGGTGGACGGGTAGGTCACCATGATCGCGGCGAGGTCGTCTCGATGCTGCTCGACCTGCGCCCGCAGGTCGTCCATGTCGACGTCGCCCTCGTCGGCGGTCTTCACGACGACGACCTTCATCCCGGCCATGACCGCGGAGGCGGCGTTGGTGCCGTGCGCGCTCGAGGGGATGAGGCAGACCGTGCGGGCGTCCTGGCCGTTCGCCCGGTGGTACGCGCGGATGGCGAGCAGTCCGGCGAGCTCTCCCTGCGAGCCGGCGTTCGGCTGCAACGACACCGCGTCGTAGCCCGTCACCTCGCACAGCCAGGCTTCCAGCTGGTGCACCAGGGTCGTGTAGCCCTCGGCCTGGTCCAGCGGGGCGAAGGGGTGCACCGCGGCGAACCCCGGCCAGGTGATCGGCTCCATCTCGGTCGTGGCGTTGAGCTTCATCGTGCAGGAGCCAAGCGGGATCATCGACCGGTCCAGAGCCAGGTCGCGGTCGGCCAGCTTGCGCAGGTAGCGCAGCATCGCCGTCTCGGACCGGTGCTCGTGGAACACCGGGTGTGTGAGCACCTCGTCGTCGCGCAGCAGTTCGGTCGGCAGCGTGTCGGGGGCCTGCAGAGCGTCGGGGTCGACGTCGTCGAGGCCGAATGACGCCCACACCGCGCGGAGGTGGGCGCGGTTGGTCGTCTCGTCGACCGTGACCCCGACATGGTCGTCGTCGACGTGGCGCAGGTTGATGCCGCGCTCCAGCGCCGCCGCGACGACCTCCGCAGCCCGACCGGAGGTGCGAACGAGGACGGTGTCGAAGAAGGCGTCGTGGACGACCTCGTCGCCGTCCGCACCGGACTCCCGCAGCCCGGCCGCGAGGACCGTCGCGTGGCGGTGGACGCGACGGGCGATCCCCCTTAGGCCGTCCGGTCCGTGGTACACGGCGTACATCCCGGCGATGACGGCGAGCAGCACCTGCGCGGTGCAGATGTTGCTCGTGGCCTTCTCGCGCCGGATGTGCTGCTCCCGGGTCTGCAGGGCGAGGCGGTACGCCGGGTCGCCGTCGGCATCCCTGGACACGCCGACCAGCCGGCCGGGCATCGACCGCTCCAGGCCCTTGCGCACCGCCATGTAGCCGGCGTGCGGGCCACCGAAGCCCATCGGCACACCGAAGCGCTGCGAGCTCCCGACGGCGATGTCGGCGCCGAGCGATCCCGGGGACCGCAGCAGGGTCAGGGCGAGCAGGTCGGCCGCGACCGCGACTATCGCCCCTGCCGCCTTGGCCTGCCCGGCGACAAGTGCAAGGTCGCGCACCGCACCACCGTCGCCCGGGTACTGCAGCAGCACGCCGAAGGCCTCGCGGTCGGGCAGCCCGTCGCGATGCACATCCGCGACGAGCACCTCGATGCCGAGCGGCTCGGCCCGGGTTCCCACGACAGCGAGGGTCTGGGGCAGGACGTCTGCGTCCACCACGAACACGGCATCGTCCGGGGCCTTGCTGGCCCTCCTGGCGAGTGTCATGGCCTCAGCGGCCGCGGTCGCCTCGTCGAGGAGGGACGCCCCCGCGACCGGCAGCCCGGTGAGGTCGCTGACCACCGTCTGGAAGTTGAGAAGGGCCTCGAGACGGCCCTGCGAGATCTCCGGCTGGTAGGGCGTGTAGGCGGTGTACCAGGCCGGGTTCTCCAGGACGTTGCGCAGGATCACCGGCGGGGTGACGGTGCCGTGGTACCCCAGGCCGATCATCGACGTGAGCACCCGGTTGCGACCCGCCAGGTCGCGCAGCTCGGCGATGACCTCGTGCTCTGCCCGGCCCGGGTCGAGCGCCAGCGGCTCGTCGCTGTGCACGGACTTCGGTACCGCCGCGTCGACCAGCGCCTCCAACGAGGAGTAGCCCAGGACTGCGAGCATCTTGGCCTGGTCCTCGGGCGCCGGGCCCACGTGGCGCCGGACGAACGGCAGGCCGGCGTCCAGGCCAGGGTCACGGTCGGTGCTCATCGCCGATGGACTCATCGCGGCTGTCTCCGTGGGTCGAGCGGTCCGCACCGTCGGTCGCGCCGCCGGGCGGTCCCCCTCTGTCGCGCCGTCGCTCCAGAGTCGCCTCGTCCGCATGGTCCGGGTGCCTGAGAGGTTCCGGGGAGGTTGCCCCTTCGGCGTCGCGTCACCGGTCGGCGACGAGATCTCTCCCACGCGGGATCTTGAGCACGGGCGAGTCTACCGTCCGTGACGGCCCGGCAGATCGGGAGGGATGCAGACAGGGAGACAGACAGATGGGATGTCAGCCGATACGGCGGGCGCGGCGCCTGGACAGCTCGTCGTCGGCCTCGGGAGCCTCGGCGCCCGGCTCGTCGCCGGTGCGCTCGCCGGGTAGCTCGGCCAGCGAGCCTTCGACCTCGCGCCACACACGTCCGACCGCGATGCCGAACACACCCTGGCCGCCCTGCAC
Organism: Actinomycetes bacterium; assembly: GCA_050743225.1. Taxonomy (GTDB): domain Bacteria; phylum Actinomycetota; class Actinomycetes; order JACCUZ01; family JACCUZ01; genus JBOGDX01. Next base: position 7,242 of record JBOGDX010000018.1, read on the forward strand.
GAGGTCGACGACCTCGTCCGCGGACGTGCACTCGTAGACGCTCGCGCCGTCGCTCATCAGGGTGATCTGGGCCAGGTCCTCGACGCCGCGCTCGCGGAGGTGCCCGACGGCGGTGCGGATGTTCTGCAGCGATACACCGGTGTCCAGCAGGCGCTTGACGACCTTGAGCACCAGGATGTCGCGGAAGCCGTAGAGCCGTTGGCTGCCGGACCCGGCCGCCGACCGGATGCTCGGCTCGACGAGCCCGGTGCGGGCCCAGTAGTCGAGCTGGCGATAGGTGATGCCGGCCGCGGAGCAGGCCGTCGGCCCGCGGTACCCCATGTCCTCGGGCAGCACCGGAAGGTCGTCGGTGAACAGCAGGCCTTGCTTGCCGGCGTGCGCCCGGGCACGCTCCGCGGCGGCCCGGTCGACGCCGTCCGGAGACGTGCCGTTGCCGCCACCCGCGCTGCTCATGCCGACCTCCGTCTCGGACGCCCCCGGGGGGAAGGACCGGGGGCCCTCGTCGATGATGCGGCGAGGATCACACGGCTGGAACTACAGCGGGGGCGTTCTCCCGAGACGGTACGCACACGCACCGCCCGGGTCAACGACTCCGGGGCGAGCCATCCCGGCGTGTCCGAAGTCTCGACCTCCGGTGGAGGTCCAGGCGGCCGGCTCCCGTCTCCCCCTGGCGGGAGCGGGAGCGGATGCCGGGTCAACCCTTCTGCGTGGGACCGCCGAAGTCCTCCGGAGAGATCTGGTCGAGGAACTCTCGGAACTTCTCGACCTCGTCCTCCTGCTCGTCCGGGATGCTGATGCCGGCCTCGGCGAGCACCTCCTCGGCGCCGAAGATGGGGCTGCTGGTGCGCAGCGCCACCGCGATCGCGTCCGAGGGCCGAGCGCTGACCTCCATCCCGCTGGCGAAGACCATCTCGGCGTAGAACACCCCGTCGCGCAGCGACGTGATCCGCACCTGGGTGAGCTCTTCGCCGGCGGCCGCGAGCAGGTCCCGGATGAGGTCGTGGGTCAACGGCCGCGGCGGCACGACTCCCTGCTGGGCGAACGCGATGGCCGTGGCCTCCCCGGCCCCGATCCAGATCGGGAGGTACCTCTCGCCGTCTGTCTCCTTGAGGAGCACGATCGGCTGGTTCGACGGCATCTCCACGCGCACGCCCACCACGTCGAGCTCGTTCACGACGCCCACACTACCCGCGGCCAAACGGGCCGCGACCGACGACGACTGGCCGACGACCAGCCGAATGACTGGCGACGGACTAACGGCCGACGATGTCGCGCAGCCGCGCGCGGACCAGCGCGGTGTGCAGCCGCAGCGACAGCGCCCCCATCTCGCGGGCGACCTCCTCGGCGCGCGCCCGGGCCTGCGGGCTGCGCTGGCGCAGCAGCGGCGCCACGACCTGGGACAACAGGTCCGACTCGCGGTCAGCGGCGGTCCTGAACGCGCGCAGGTGCCGCGGCTCGAGCCCGTACCCGCGCAGCTCTGCCACGGCGGTCGCGATGACGAGCGCGTCGGCGTCGTACATCGCGCTGGCACGGGACCCACGCACCGGCTCGATGAGCCCGAAGCCCTCGATCTGGTCGAGCAGCACGGCGTCGAGCCCGGCCGACTCGGCCAGCTCGTCTCGCGAGAGACGCAGGTCGACGCCGTCGGCGGCCAACGATCGCGGACCGGGCAGGCCGTCGTCGGCGCGGTGAGGCACGCGGGGACGCTCTCCCGGCACCGTGGGTGGCTCGAGTCCCCGGTCGATGGCGTCGAGGTGCTCCCGGATGACCCGCAGCGGAAGGTAGTGGTCGCGCTGCGCGGCGAGCACGTACCGCAGCCGCGCCACGTCCGCGTGGCTGAACTTGCGATAGCCCGAGGGGGTGCGCGCGGGCTCGACGAGTCCTTCTGACTCGAGGAAGCGGATCTTGGAGATCGTGACGTCGGGGAACTCCGCCCGCAGCTCGCCGAGCACCTCCCCGATGCTCATCAGCGAGCTGGCGGGAAGAGCAGCGGTCACGGACCGCTCATCCCTGCTGGCTCGGGTAGAAGACGAGGCGGTACTTACCCACCTGCACCTCGTCGCCTCCCGAGAGTGCGGCCTCGTCGATGCGCTCTCGGTTGACGTAGGTGCCGTTGAGGGACCCGACGTCGCGCACCGCGAACCCGTCGCCCGAGCGGACGAACTCAGCGTGCCGCCGGGACACCGTCACGTCGTCGAGGAAGATGTCGCTGGACGGGTGACGCCCGGCCGTCGTGGTGTCCGAGTCGAGCAGGAACCGGCTGCCGGAGTTGGGGCCGCGGCGGACGACGAGCAGTGCCGAGCCGGGCGGCAGCGCGTCGATCGCGGCCTGGTCGGCGCCGGAGAGCCCCTCCGCCTTGTCGCCGGGCTCCCCCGGCTCGAACCCGCCGCTGATCGTGATCGTCGAGGTCTCCCCCGGTGACGGCGCGGACGTGGTCGTTCCCCCGCCGCCGGGACGCAGCGCCGCGCCGCAGTTGCTGCAGAAGCGGGCATCGTCGGCGTTGCTGTGACCGCACTGGGTGCAGCTCGGCATCGGTGTGCCTCCCCGGCCACGGCAACGCCGTGGGTGTCGAGTGTGGGCTGGCTGGTGGGCTGGTGGTGCCGACCTTACCCTCCACCAGAGGTCGAGGTCGTGGTTGCGGAGGAACTCCGCGCCGGCGGAATGCTGGCGACCGGATGGCGCCTACCCGCCCAGCCCGGACTCGTACTCGCCGGCGTCGATCAGCCCGGTGTCGTCGGAGTCGTCGTCCGGTCGGATCGTGAACATCCAGCCGTCGCCGTAGGGGTCGGAGTTGACCATCTCCGGCGAGGCGTCGAGCCCTTCGTTGCGCTCGACGACGGTCCCGGAGACCGGGGCGTAGACATCGGAGACGGACTTCGTCGACTCGATCTCGCCGCACGGCTGGCCGGCCGTCACACGGCTTCCGGCTTCCGGCAGCGTCACGAAGACGATGTCGCCGAGCGCGTCCTGCGCGTAGTCGGTGATGCCGACGCGGACGATCACATCCCCCACATCCTGGGCCTCGTTCTCGCGACCGCCCTCCTTCCGGACCCACTCATGGTCCTTCGTGTACTGCAGGTCCTCGGGGATCACCGGATCGTCCTCCGTGGGATCGCGTCACTCGTCGTCGGCGGCGGCCGGGCGAGCGTAACGAGGCGACGGAGTGGCCCGCAAGGACGTGATGTCGACCCTGTCCAGCTGGGTCACGACGCCCTGCGCGCCCCGGTTCGCCAGCACGTCGAGCACGCCCCCGGGAATGTCCAGCGCCGAGGCCAGCGTCCGGGACTCGCCGATCACCCGAAACTGGAACGGCGACGTGAGCAACGTGTCGTCGACGGCCACACCTTCCTCGACGTCGACCAGCGAGGTGCTCGCCACGACCCGCACCGCCGGCCCGTCCACCGTCGAGAGCTCGAGCGCCTCCGCACCCGCGTCACGCAGCTCCTGGAGGGCGTCCAGCAGGACGTCCGAGCCGACCTCTCCCGCCGAGTCGTGGATGGTGAGCTCGATGCCCGGGCCGGTCGCGGGCAGGGTGCCGGCGAGGATGCCCAGCACACGGGCCCGCTCCCGGGCCTCTTCGAGCGCCGCGACGTTGCCCTCGCTGCCGCCGGTGACCTGGTCGCGGGTCTCCTGCAGGTCGCGGGCCTCTGTCTGGAGGCGGGCCGCGCGCTCCGAGACGTCGTCGAGGATGCGCACGAGGTCGGTCTGGCGCAGCCCGCTCAGCCCGGCGTCCTGGGTCGAGCGCACCTGGACGGCCGCGGCGAAGCCGAGCACACCGCACAGCAGCGCCGCGACGAGCTGTGCCCTGGTCGCCCGCGGCGTGAGGGAGGAGCGCAGCCGGGCCCTCCCACGTACCTCGTCCTGGTGTTCAGTCATCGGCTGTGCTCACGCATGCCTTGTGCCGCCCACTCATGCGCTGAAGAGGTGACGGCGGATGGCGGCGGCGTTGGAGAAGATGCGGATGCCGAGCACGACGACGACACCTGTCGAGAGCTGCGAGCCGACGCCGAGCTGGTCGCCGAGGTAGACGATGAGGGCCGCCACGAGCACGTTCGCGACGAAGGAGACCACGAACACCTTGTCGTCGAAGATCCCGTCGAGCAGCGCGCGCAGACCACCGAAGACCGCGTCCAGCGCAGCGACCACGGCGATCGGCAGGTACGGCTGGAGCCACGTGGGCACCGTCGGCTCCAGGAAGAGCCCGGCGACGATGCCCAGGATCAGACCGATCGCGGCGATCACGACGTGCGCTCCCTCGTTGCCCCCGACGACAGCTCTCCGGAGGACCTTGCCGGAGATTCACCGGAGCGTACGTCGGGCGGTGTGTCGGCGACGCGCACGGCCAAGCCCGCCGACGCCGGCAGGCGCAGGGTGTCGTCGTCCTCGACCTCGTGGTCGATGCCGTAGTCACGCAGGACCTGCAGGTAGCTGCCGCCGAAGCCCTCGACGAAGCTGGTGCGCATCGCGGGCGGCCCGACCGCTCGGATGACGTAGGGCGGGTTGAGCGGGCGGAAGTCGACGAGGATCGCCTCTCCGGCCGCGCGGATCGCACTGAGAGCGGTGAGCCGCTGCTCGTTGACCGCGACCGCTTCGGCGCCGGCCGCCCACACCTCGTTGACGACGGTCTGCAGGTCGCGGTCGCTGACCCGGCCCTCGCTGTCGGTCCCGGTGCGGGCGTCGAGGTCCGCCGCGTCGTCGGCAGCGCCCGCGTCGGAGAGGCGCACGACCATGCCGGGTCCCTCGACGGCACCGGCTCCGGTGGCCACCTCGAGACTGCTGAGCGAGCGCGCCAGCCGCAGCCCTTCCGCGGTGACCCGCAGCGCGGAGCGCCGTTCCTGCGACACGGCTGACCGCTGGCGCTCCAGGAGGCGTTCGACGCGGCCGTTGTCCGCCTCACGCTGCTCGATCTCCGTGGCGATGGCGGCCCGGGTCCGGGCCACCGACGACGCTCGTTCCCGGGTCTGCGCCGCCGCCGTCGCGAGCAGGAGCCCGACCGCGAGCAGGCCCGCGGTGAGCACCCAGCGGCCGCGCCGGGACGGCTCCTCCCCCGCGGCGCGTCGCGCCGCGGCCCGCGCGTATCCCTGGTCGAGGGAGTCCTCGACCAGGCTGGTCAGCAGCACCATCGACGCGTCGCGGCGGCCTACCTCTCCGGCGGGCGGCGCGTCGCTCGAGGTGCCGCGCGGGGGCTGCGGCACGTGGCTCATCGTGGCAGACCGGTCGGGCGATGACCGGTGACGGCGGGCAGACCCGTCAGGCCTCGGCCCGGCCCACCACGTCCACCCAGTGCTCCATCAACGTGGTGGCCGCGGAGTCGTCAGCCGCCTCGGCCCAGAGGTGGGTCACCGGCTCCGCCGGGTCGGGCAGGACGAGCGCCCAGCTGCCGTCCGGCTCCACCACGCGGACGCCGTCGGTGGTGTCGATGACCCGGTCGCCGGCCTCCTCCACGACAACGCGCATGACCACGCCCTTGGCGGCCCACGGGGTCGGCACCGCGCGGCGGGCGACGTGGCTCTGCGGGATGCGGGCGTCGATCTCCGAGAGCTGCAGCTGGGTCCGGGCCACCAGACCGAGCAGCTGGACGAACGCGGCGATGCCGTCGAAGGTGTTGCTGAACTGCGGGACGACGAAGCCCCCGCGCCCATCGCCGGCGAAGACCACGCCCTCGTCGGCAACGGCCTCGGCGAGGGCTGCCGGCGTCAGAGCGGTCCACCGGATCGCCACGCCGTGGAAGGCGGCCACCCGCTCCGCGATCCTGGTGGTCGTAACCGGCAGGGCGACCGTGCCGCGGGCGCCCTCCGCCGCGACCAGGTCGAGCACCACGAGCAGCGCCCGTTCGTCGTCGATCACCACGCCGCGCTCGTCGACGAGGGACAGCCGCTCCCCCACCGGGTCGAAGTGCACCCCGAAGTCGGCCTTGCTCGACGCCACCAGGCGGGCCAGCCGCTGCATCGCGGCCTGACGCTCGTCGCGGGTCTCCGTCGGCGACAATTCGTCCAACCCGTTGTTGACCGTCAGCACGTCGATGCCCAGCCGCCCGAGCAACGTCGGCAGGACGAGCGACGCGGTGCCGCCCCCGGTGTCGACGACGGCCTTCAGCCCGGCGTCGGTGACACCGGTGATATCGACGCATCGGAGCAGGTCGCGCGCGTAACCCTCCATGACGCGGGGCGGGAAGGACAGGTCCCCGATCTCGCCCGGGAATGCCCGCCGGAACTCACCGCGAGAGAAGGTGCGCTCGAGCTTGCGCTGCGCTGCCTGAGACAGGTCGGCGCCCTTGTTGTCGAGGAACGCGATGTCCACGCTCTCCGGCTGGCCGGGACTGGTCCGGATCACGACACCGCCCGCACTTCCCTGGGCGGTCTCCAGCCGGGCGACCGGGACCGGGACCACCTCGAGGTCGACGACGTTGATGGCACTCGCCGTGAGCGCCGCGGTCACGGCCCGCTTGAGCGACCGGGCGGCGCGGGAGACGTCGCGCGAGGTCGTGACTGTGGCGCCCTTCTTCAGCGTGGACGCCCAGGCGGCGGCCAGTCGCACCGCCAGCTCGGGCGTGATCTCGACGTTGACGATGCCGGAGACGCCGCGGGGGCCGAAGAGGCTGCGCTGCCCTCGCGTCTCGAAGATGACGTCCGAGCTGACGACGGCGCCGGCCTCGACGGTCTTGAAGGGGTAGATCCGGATGCCGGAGGAGACGATGGCCTCGTCCCCGATCACGCACTCGTCGCCGACCACCGCACCCTCGTCGATCCGCGCCGAGCGCATCACGTCGGTGTTCTTGCCGACGACGCAAGCCCGAAGGTTCGTCTGCGGACCGATGAACACGTTGTCGTGGACGACCGCCCGGTGCAGGAAGGCGCCGCTCTTCACGATGACGTTGCTGCCGAGGACCGTGAACTCGCGCAGCTCCGCACCCGCTTCGACCTTGGCGTAGTCGCCCACGAACAGCGGTCCCTTGAGCACCGCGTCTGGGTGCACGTCGGCACCCTCAGCCACCCAGACTCCCGGCGACACCTCGAAGGCGTCGAGGTCGACGTCCACCTTCCCCGAGAGCACATCGGCCTGGGCCCGGAAGTAGGACTCCTGTGTGCCGACGTCTTCCCAGTAGCCCTCGGCGACGTAGCCGAAGATCGGTTTGCCGTCCTCGACCAGCCGCGGGAAGACGTCGCCCGACCAGTCGACCGACTCGCCGCTCGCGACGTAGTCGAACACCTCGGGCTCCATCACGTAGATGCCGGTGTTCACGGTGTCGGAGAAGACCTGGCCCCAGGTCGGCTTCTCGAGGAAACGCTGCACCCGGTGTTCGTCGTCGATGATCGTGATGCCGAACTCCAGGGGGTCGGGCACCCTGGTGAGGCACACCGTGACGAGGGCGCCCTTGTCGTGGTGGAACTTCACGAAGTCGGTGAGGTCGAAGTCGGTGAGCGCGTCGCCCGATATGACGACGAACGTGTCGTCGCGGAGCAGGTGCTCGGCGTTCTTGACGCTGCCGGCGGTGCCGAGCGGGGTCTCCTCGGTCGCGTACTGCAGCTGCATCCCGAGGTCCTCGCCGTCGCCGAAGTAGTTGCGCACCAGGCTGGCGAGGAACTGCACCGTGACGACGGTCTCGGAGAAGCCGTGCCGGTGCAGGAGACGCAGGACGTGCTCCATGATCGGCTTGTTCACGATCGGAAG
>JBOGDX010000019.1:0-14853 GCA_050743225.1 Actinomycetes bacterium
GTGGTGTCCTGCACCGGAGCCGTCGGCCACGTCATCTCCGCCGACGCCGTCGCGGCCGCGCAGTCGCGGCGCGGCGGCCGGGCCCTGGTCATCCTCGACCTGGCGCTCCCGCGTGACGTCGAGGCCGGGGCGCACCACCTCCCGGGCGTGACCGTCGTCGACCTGGCGTCACTCGCCGAGGTGCTCGAGAACACCGAGCACGCCGCGGACGTGGAAGCGACCCGGTCGATCGTCGCGGACGAGGTCGCCGCCTTCCTGGGCTGGCAACGGGCCGCCAGCGTCGCGCCGACCGTCGTCGCGCTGCGCGACATGGCCGACGGTGTCGTCCGGGGAGAGCTGGCGCGGCTCACCGGCCGGCTACCCGACCTGGACCCGCGGGCCCGAGCCGAGATCGAGCTGACCGTGCAGCGGGTCGTCGACAAGGTGCTGCACGCTCCGACCGTCCGCGTGAAGCAGCTCGCCGGCGAGCCCGGCGGTCAGTCCTACGCCGAGGCGTTGAGCAAGCTCTTCGGGTTGGACCCGGCCGCCGTGGAGGCGGTAACCCGTGCCGACATCGAGGTCGACCCCACCAACTCCGACGGGGGTGGCCGGTGAGCACCCCGTTGCGCCTCGGCACCCGCCGCAGCGCCCTGGCCTCGACGCAGGCGGGTCTCGTGGCGGCCGCGCTCACGCAGCGAACCGGTCACCCGGTCGAGCTCGTGCCGGTCACCACCCTCGGCGACACCTCGCGCGCGGCGCTCACCCAGCTCGGTGGCACCGGTGTGTTCGTCGGCGCCCTGCGCGAGGCCCTGGTCGCGGGGCAGATCGACGCGGCCGTCCACTCGCTCAAAGACCTGCCGACCGCCGGCCCCGACGACATCCGGCTCGCGGCGGTGCCCCCGCGCGAGGACCCGCGCGACGTCCTGGTGGCGCGAGACGGCCTCACGCTCGGCGAGCTGCCGGCGGGGTCTCGCGTCGGCACCGGCTCGCCGCGGCGCGCGGCACAGCTGCGCGCGTTGGGGCTGGGGCTCGAGGTCGTCGGCGTGCGGGGGAACGTCGACACCCGCCTGCGGCTGGTCGTCGACGGCCAGGTCGACGCCGTGGTGCTGGCCCGGGCGGGGCTGGCCCGGCTCGGCCGACTTGACGCGGTGACTGAGGTCATCGACCCTCTCCAGATGCTTCCCGCCCCCGGTCAGGGGGCGCTGGCGGTCGAGTGTCGTGACAGCGACACGACAACCGCCGAGCTGCTCGACACCCTCGACGACGCCGTGACCCGGCTCGTCGTGGAGGCCGAGCGCACCCTGCTCGCCGTGCTTGAAGCCGGCTGCTCGGCCCCCGTGGGGGCTCTCGCCGAGGCAGCCGAGCCAGAGCCCAGCGAGCACGTCCAGGAGCTGTACCTCCGGGCGGTCGTCTGTGCCATCGACGGCTCCGCGAGCGTACGGCTGTCCGCCACCGGACCTCTCGACGAGGCAGCACGGATCGGCCGCGACCTCGCGGCGGATCTGCTCGCCGAGGGTGCGGCTGATCTGATGTGGGAGCGAGTTCGGTGACCCGCCCTGTCAAGAAGAAGACCGCCACCAAGAAGGCGCCACTGGGCTCCGTCGCGTTCGTCGGCGCCGGGCCTGGTGACCCCGGCCTGCTCACCGTGCGCGCGGTCGAGCTGCTCGGGAGGGCGGACGTCGTCGTCGTGGAGTCGCAGGACGAGTCCTTCGTCCGGCGCTTCTGTCGCGAGGGCGTGGAGGTCGTAGACGGCTCGCTCGGCGACGACGGCCAGCCGCTGAGCCACGCCGTGCGCGCGCGGCTGGTCGTGAAGGCCGCCAAGTCCGGCGGCGCGGTGGTGCGCGTGCTCGACGGCGACCCTTTCCTCTACGCGACCGGCTCCGAGGAGGCGGCCGGCTGCGCGAAGGCCGGCATCCCGTTCGAGGTCGTCCCAGGAGTCACCGCGGTCAGCGCCGTCCCCGCGTACGCCGGGATTCCGCTCACCTCGGCCAAGCACCGCGAGGTGCGGGTCGTGAATGTCGCGGAGGGGACCGTGGACTGGGCGTCGGTCGCGGCCGGCACCGCGACCCTCGTCCTGCTGTCGGCGACGGCCACGATCGGCTCGGTCGCCAAGGCCCTGGTTGCGGCGGGGCGCGACGAGTCGACGCCGATCGCGCTGACCCAGCTGGGCACCACCACCGACCAGCGGACCGTGGTGTCGACCCTCGACCGGGTGGCCGCCGACGTGAAGGCCGCCAAGCTCACCGCACCGACGATCACCGTGGTCGGTGACGTGGTGGCCCTGCGCGAGACCTTGTCGTGGTTCGAGACCAAACCGCTGTTCGGCTGGCGGGTGCTCGTGCCGCGCACCAAGGAGCAGGCGGGCGAATTGTCGGAACGGCTGCGCACGGTCGGTGGGGTGCCGGAGGAGGTGCCGACCATCGCCGTCGAGCCGCCGCGCACGCCTCAGCAGATGGAGCGCGCGATCAAGGGCCTGGTGACCGGGCGCTACGAGTGGATCGCGTTCACCTCGCGCAACGCGGTGAAGGCCGTGCGCGAACGCTTCGAGGAGTACGGCCTGGACGCGCGGGCCTTCGCCGGCATCAAGGTGGCGACGGTCGGCGAGCAGACCGCGGCCGACCTCCTGGCGTGGGGCATCAAGCCCGACCTGGTGCCGAGCGGCGAGCAGTCGGCCGCCGGCCTGCTCGAGGACTGGCCGCCCTACGACGCGGTGTTCGACCCGATCGACCGGGTGTTCCTGCCGCGCGCCGACATCGCGACCGAGAACCTGGTCGCGGGCCTGGTCGAGCGCGGGTGGGAGGTCGACGACGTCACCGCCTACCGCACGGTCCGCGCGGCTCCGCCGGCGGCGCCGATCCGCGAGGCGATCAAGAGCGGCGGGTACGACGCGGTGGTCTTCACCTCGTCCTCCACCGTGCGCAACCTGGTCGGGATCGCCGGCAAGCCGCACGCCTCGACGGTGATCGCCTGCATCGGGCCGGCGACCGCCAAGACGGCCGAGGAGCACGGCCTGCGGGTCGACGTTCTCGCTCCCAACCCGTCAGTGGCAGAGCTCGCCACGGCGCTCGCGGAGTACGGCGCGTCGATCCGGGCCTCCGCGCTCGCCGCCGGGGAGCCGGTGCTGCGGCCGTCGCAGAAGCGCACCACCGCCCGCCGCAAGGCCACCTGACCAGTGCCGGACGTCGCCGGGTTCCCGGCCGGCCGGCCGCGTCGGCTGCGCCGCACACCGGCGCTGCGCAACCTCGTGGCGGGGACCCGTCCCGCCGCCGCCGACCTGGTGCTCCCGTTGTTCGTCAAGGAGGGGCTGGCCGAGCCGGCGCCCGTCGCGTCGATGCCGGGCGTGGTGCAGCACTCGCGTGACTCGCTGCGGAAGGCTGCGGTCGAGGCGGTGCAGGCTGGAGTCGGCGGGCTGATGCTGTTCGGGGTGCCGGCGGAACGCGACGCCGTGGGGTCCGCTGCGACCGAGGACGCGGGCGTGCTGAACGTTGCCATCCGCGACGTCGTGGCCGAGGTCGGTGACGCCACCGTCGTGATGGCCGACCTGTGCATCGACGAGTTCACCGACCACGGTCACTGCGGTGTGCTGGCCGACGACGGGTCCATCGACAACGACGCGACGCTGCGGCGGTACGCCGAGATGGCGCTGGCCCAGTCCGCCGCCGGCGCGCACATGCTCGGCCTGTCGGGGATGATGGACGGCCAGGTCGGGGCTGTCCGATCCGCTCTCGACGGCAGCGGGGACATCGACACCGCGCTGCTGGCCTACACCGCGAAGTACGCGTCCGTGTTCTACGGCCCGTTCCGGGAGGCCGTCGACTCGACCCTCCAGGGCGACCGCCGGACGTACCAGCAGGATCCTGCCAACGCCGGCGAAGCCCTACGCGAGCTGGCACTGGACGTGGCCGAGGGTGCGGACGTCGTGATGGTGAAACCGGCGATGCCCTACCTCGACGTGCTGCGCCGGGTGGCCGACGCGGCAGCGTCGTTGGGCGTGCCGGTCGCGGCCTACCAGGTCTCGGGAGAGCTGGCGATGGCCGAGGCGGCGTTCGAGCGGGGCTGGCTGGAACGGGACCGCACGATCCTCGAGACGCTGACCGCGATCCGCCGCGCGGGCGCCGGCATCGTCCTGACCTACTGGGCCGTCGAGGCTGCCCGGCTGCTGCGCGAGGAACGCCCGTGAGCACCATCCCCGCGCCGGCCTCGGAGGCGCTGATGCGTCGAGCCGTGGCGGTCACGCCGGGCGGCGTCAACTCGCCCGTCCGGGCCTTCCACGCGGTGGGTGGCACGCCGCGGTTCATGGTCCAGGGCAGGGGGCCCTACCTCGTCGACGCCGACGGCCGGGAGTACGTCGACCTGGTCTGCTCGTGGGGGCCGCTGCTGCTCGGGCACGCGCACCCCGACGTCGTCGGCGCGGTGCAGGCGGCGGTGGCGCGCGGAACGTCGTTCGGCACCCCGACCGAAGGAGAGGTCGCGCTCGCCGAGGAGATCGTCCGGCGCGTCGACCCGGTCGAGCAGGTGCGGCTGGTCTCCAGCGGGACCGAGGCGACCATGTCCGCGATCCGCCTGGCGCGCGGCTTCACCGGCCGGAGCAAGGTGATGAAGTTCGCCGGCTGCTATCACGGCCACGTGGACTCGTTGCTCGCGGCGGCCGGGTCGGGAGTCGCGACGCTTGGCCTGCCCGACTCCCCGGGGGTCACCGGTGCGTCGGCCGCCGACACGATCGTGGTGCGGTACAACGACCTGGCCGCGGTCGAGGAGGCCTTCCGGACGTACGACGGTGAGGTTGCCGCGGTCGTCACCGAGGCGGCCGCCGGCAACATGGGTGTGGTGCCGCCCGGGCCGGGGTTCACCGCGGGCCTGGCCGAGCTGTGCCGGCAACACGATGCTCTCCTCGTCAGTGACGAGGTCATGACCGGGTTCCGGGTCTCGCCGGCCGGGTGGTTCGGGCTCGAGGGTGTGCGGCCGGACCTCATGACCTTCGGGAAGGTGATGGGCGGGGGGTTCCCGGCCGCAGCGTTCGGCGGGCGGACCGACGTGATGGGCCACCTCGCGCCGGCCGGCCCGGTCTACCAGGCCGGGACGCTGTCCGGGAACCCGGTCGCCACGGCAGCCGGACTGGCGACGCTAAGGGCCGCCACGGACGACGTCTACGCCCACATCGACAAGGCTGCGGCCGAGCTGGGCGGGCTGGTGGGCGACGCGCTCGCCGCGGCCGGCGTCGCCCACCGGGTGCAGCACGCCGGCAGCATGTTCTCCGTCTTCTTCAGCGACGACGCGTCGGCGGGAGAGCCGGTCACCGACTACGACGGCGCGCGGCGCCAGGACGTCTTCCGGTTCGCCGCGTTCTTCCACGCGATGCTGGACAGGGGGGTCTACCTGCCGCCGTCGGCGTTCGAGGCGTGGTTCCTGTCCTCGGCGCACGACGGCGACGCCATCTCGAGGATCGCCGACGCCCTGCCGGCCGCGGCCCGTGCGGCCGCCTCGGCCCGACCGGGAGACGACCGATGACCGAGACCACGATCGTTCACGTGCTGCGTCACGGTGAGGTGCACAACCCGCGCGGCGTGCTCTACGGCCGGCTGCCGGGCTACCACCTGTCCGACCTCGGCCGCGAGATGGCGGACCGGATCGCCGAGCACCTCGACGGCGCGGACGTCGTGCACGTCGTGTCGTCGCCGCTCGAGCGGGCCCAGGAGTCGGCGGCGCCGGCCGCGGAGAAGCTCGGCCTGACCGTCGCCACCGACGACCGGCTGATCGAGGCGGGCAACGTCTTCGAGGGCCAGACGTTCGGCGTCGGTGACGGGTCGCTGCGCAGGCCGGCGCACTGGGTCCACCTGCGCAACCCGTTGCGCCCGTCCTGGGGCGAGCCCTACGTGCAGATCGCGGAGCGCATGCTCGCGGCCATCGCCGCGGCGAGGGATGCGGCACGTGGGCGTGAGGCGCTGGCCGTCAGCCACCAGCTCCCGATCTGGACCGCGCGGTCGTTCGCCACGGGTCGCCGGCTCTGGCACGACCCGCGCAAGCGGCAGTGCGCACTCGCGTCGTTGACCTCGTTCACCTACCAGGGCGACCAGCTGGTCACGGTGTCCTACGAGGAGCCGGCCCGTGACCTGGTGCCGGCGCGGGCGAGCAAGAAGTTCACCGCCGGGGCCTGATGAGCGCCACCCGACGTACGACGATTGTCGTCGCTGCCCTGCTCGCCGTCGCGGGCTGCTCGAGCGGTGGTGCGCAGGCGGTCCCGGACCAGGGCTACATCTCCGGAAAGGGAACCGTCACCGCGGTCGGCGCCGCCGGACGCGACGGGCCGGTCGCGTTCTCCGGTGAGACCCTCGACGGTCAGCGGTTCGACGTTCGGGACCACCGCGGGAAGGTCGTCGTGGTCAACGTGTGGGGATCCTGGTGCCCACCGTGCATCGCCGAGGCCCCGGACCTGCAGGAGGCATGGAGCGAGCTCGAGCCGGACGGTGTGCAGTTCGTCGGCATCGACTTCCGGGACAACACGGCCGCCGCGCTCGCGCACGAGAAGCGGTTCGGCGTCACCTATCCCAGCATCGAGGACCAGGCCGGTCGGGTGCTGCTCGCGTTGCGCGGCAGCCTGCCCCCGCGGGCGATCCCCAGCACGCTGGTGCTGGACCAACGCGGCCGGGTGGCCGCGCGGGTGCTCGGCCAGGTGCCGGGCTCCACCCTGCGCGCCCTGGTGTCTGACGTCCTGACCGAGGACTCTTCGTGAACCTGCAGGGCACGATCACCGACGGGTCGTTGCTGCTGGCGCTGCCCCTGGCGGTAGCGGCCGGACTGGTGTCCTTCCTCTCGCCGTGCGTCCTCCCGCTCGTCCCCGGCTACCTCTCCTACGTCACCGGCCTGAGCGCAGCCGAGGTCTTCGACGAGGCAGCCCGGCGCCGGGGGCGTCTGCTGCTGGGTGCACTGCTGTTCGTGACCGGCTTCACCGTCGTGTTCGTCAGCGCGGGTGTCCTGCTCGGCGGCTTCGGCGGCTTTCTGCTGGAGAACCAGGTCGTCCTCCAACGCGTGCTCGGGAGCCTGACGATCGTCCTCGGGCTGGTGTTCGTCGGCGGGCTGCCCTGGCTGCAGCGCGAGGTGCGAGTGCACAACCGCCCGGTGGTTGGCCTGGCTGGGGCCCCGATGCTCGGTGTGCTCTTCGGCCTCGGCTGGACCCCGTGCGTCGGGCCGACGCTGGGCGCCGTCATGGCGCTGGGCATCGACAGCGGCACCGCGGCGCGCGGCGGCGTGCTGGCCGTGGGCTACTGCGTGGGGCTGGGGATGCCGTTCGTCGTGACGGCGCTGGCCTTCAGCCGGGCGATGACGGCGTTCGGCTGGGTCAAGCGGCACCACGTCTGGGTGATGCGCGCCGGTGGCGCGATGCTCGTGGCCATCGGCATCCTGCTCGTCACGGGGGCCTGGAACGAGATCACCATCGCCCTGCAGGTGTGGGTCAACGGCTTCACCCCAGCGGTCTGACGTGCTCGACACCCGCGCACCGGCGATGACACCGGTCGAGCTCGCCAGGTGGTCGTGGCGGCAGCTCACGGCGATGCGGACCGCGCTGGTGCTCCTCTTCCTGCTCACGCTCGCGGCACTGCCCGGTTCGCTGGTGCCGCAACGCAGCGTCGACCCGTTGCGGGCGCAGGAGTTCGCGGCGGACCACCCGACGTTGGCTCGGTGGTACGAGCGGTTCTCTCTGTTCGAGGTCTACTCCTCGCCCTGGTTCGCGGCGATCTACCTGCTGCTGTTCGTGTCCCTCGTCGGCTGCGTCCTGCCGCGCAGTCGCGCCCACTGGCAGGCGGTCCGGGCCCGGCCGCCGGCCGCTCCCCGCAACCTCGACCGGCTCCCGGTGCACGTGTCGTGGACGACCGACACGGCGCCGGACGAAGCGCTGTCGGCTGCCCGGCAGGCGTTGCGCGCCGACAGGTTCCGGGTCGAGTCGGGGGACGTGTGGGTCGCCGCGGAGCGCGGGCACTGGCGGGAGACCGGCAACCTGGTCTTCCATCTGGCTTTGCTGCTTCTCCTGGTCGCTGTCGCGTTGGGCTCCCTGTTCGGCTTCAAGGCGTCGGTCCTCGTGGTCGAGGGACGGGCCTTCTCGAACACCGTTTCGGCCTATGACACCTTCGCCGGCGGTGCGGCGTTCGACGAGGGCTCGCTGGCTCCTTTCACCATCGGACTCGACGAGCTCGCGGTGCGCTACCAGGCCGACGGCGACCAGCGTGGGTCTCCGCGGGACTTCCGGGCCGGCGTCACGTACGCGGCATCGCCCGACGCGGCGGAGCGGCAATCGGTGCTTCGGGTCAACCACCCGCTGTCGATCGACGGCACCAAGGTCTTCCTGCTCGGCAACGGCTATGCACCGGTGTTCACCGTGCGCGACTCGACCGGAACCGTCGTGTTCTCGGGGCCAGTGCCGTTCCTCCCGCGAGACGGGAACATGGCTTCGACCGGTGTCGTCAAGGTGCCTTCGGCGCAGCCCGGCCAGCTCGGCTTCGAGGGGCTGTTCCTGCCGACGGCCGCGCTCGACCCCCGGCGCGGGCCGATCTCCACCTACCCGGACACGACGCTGCCGCGCGCCGTGCTCACCGCGTTCACGGGAGACCTCGGCCTCGACGACGGAAGGCCGCAGTCGGTCTACTCGCTGGACAAACGTGGCCTGACCCAGGTCAGGAGTGCGGGCGGTCAGCCGATCGCGCAGTCGTTGGCTCCCGACACGACGATGACCCTGCCCGATGGCTCGAGCATCACCTTCGACGGGGTGCGGAGGTGGGCCTCGTTGCAGGTCGCTCGCAATCCCGGCAGCGGACCTGCGCTCGCCGCCGCAGTCCTCGCCCTCGCCGGGCTGATGCTGTCCCTCTTCGTCCGGCGCCGCCGGGTGTGGGTGCGGGTCGCGACCGCCGACGACGGGCGTACCCTCGTCGAGATCGCCGGCCTGGCCCGCACGGAAGGCGAGAGCCGTGAGGCGTTGGCCGACGAGGTGGGGGAGCTCGCTGGGCGCATCGGCAGGAGGGGCACGTGACGAGCACGGCGCTGGCAGCGTTGAGCAACAACCTGCTCTACTCCGCGATGGTCGTCTACTCGACCGCCCTGTACTGCTACGCGGCCGAGCTGGCGTTCGCCGGACCGCGAAGAACGCCGCGCCGCGTGACGTCCCAGGTGCCTGAGCTGGCGACCGTAGGTGGCAGGGGGAGCACCTCACCGTCGTACGACGGGGAGGCACCCGCCCCCGACGACGAGTCCGCGCGCGGCGAGCGCTCCGCGCGACTGGGCCGCATCGCTGTCGCCCTGACGGTGCTGGCGTTCGCGCTCCACCTCGCCGCTGTCGCGAGCCGCGGGCTGTCGGTGGACCGTGCTCCGTGGGGCAACATGTTCGAGTTCTCGGTGACGGGCGCGTTGGCCGTCACCGGAGCCTTCCTGGTGATGCTGGTGCGGCGCGACGTCCGCTACCTGGGCACGTTCGTGGTCCTGCCCGTGCTGCTGACGCTGGGGCTCGCCGTCGCTGTTCTCTACACGGAGGCCGCCCAGCTCGTCCCGGCGCTGAAGTCGGTGTGGCTGGTCATCCACGTGTCCGCGGCGATCATCGCGTCCGGCATCCTCACGGTCGGGTTCGCGCAGACGATCTGCTTCCTGGTGCAGGACCGCCGCGAGCGAACCGGCGCCGGCCGGTCATTCATGGACCGGTTGCCGTCAGCGGCCGCGCTGGACCGGTCGGCGTACCGGATGCACGCGTTCGCCTACCCGATCTGGACGTTCGCCGTGATCGCCGGCGCCATCTGGGCCGAGAACGCCTGGGGCCGCTACTGGGGCTGGGACCCCAAGGAGACGTGGGCGTTCATCACGTGGATGGTCTACACGGCCTACCTGCATGCCCGGGCAACCGCGGGATGGAAGGGTCGGCGGGCCGCCTACGTCGCCCTCGCCGGCTACGGGACGTTCCTGTTCAACTACCTCGTGGTCAACATCTGGCTGGTGGGGTTCCACTCGTATGCGGGCGTGGGCTGACCTATCGACGGCGAAACACTGAGTCGACGTCGGGAAGCCCGTCGAACCGGGTGAACGTCCCCGCGTCCGCGATTTCCTGTGCGGCCTGCAGGAACCCGGCCCATGCGGTGCGCGCGAGCGTGCCGCCCACGCTGATCCGCCGGACTCCGAGTGCCGCCGCCTCCGCGACTGTGATGAACGGAGCGTTGATCAGCAGGTTGACCGGCTTGGGTGACACCGCGGCGATGATCGCCGCAACCTGCTCGACGGTCCCGATCCGCGGGGCGTAGAGGCAGTCGGCGCCGGCTTCGGCGTACGCGCGCAGCCGTCGGATCGTCTCGTCGATGTCGGGACGTCCGACGACGAATCCCTCGGATCGACCGGTGAGAACGATGCCCGTGCCGCTTTCATCGATCGCCTGTCGTGCGGCCCGAACACGCTCCACGGCCAGATCGACGTCATGGAGCGGATGCGCCTCGTCGCCCGTGGAGTCCTCGATCGAGAGCCCGGCGATCCCCGTCGCCGCGGCGAGCTTCACGTTGGCGGCGACCTCCTGAGGATCGACCGCGAAGCCTCCCTCGAAGTCTGCGTTTACCGGTACGTCCACGGCGGCCGCGACGACACGCAGATGCTCGAGCGTCTGATCGAGCGTCGCCTGATTGTCGGCGCGACCCACCGTCCATGCGAAGCCGGCACTTGTCGTCGCCAGCGCCTTGAAGCCGCGCTGCTCAAGAGCGCGCGCGCTTCCCGCGTCCCACGGGTTCGGCATCACGAAGCAGCCAGAGGAGTGCAGCCGGTGGAACGCAGCCACCCGGTCGTCTTGCACGGTCAGCGACTGGCCAGCGGCGGGTCGTCGGGCCCGCGGTCGTCCCGGTTGTCCTCGTCGCCGTCGGGCCCTTCGTCGACCGGGGGAGGGAGCGGCGGGGGAGTCCGGGGGCGGCCGAGACCCCGAAGGAAGTCGGGGTCGTCGTCGGGCGCGACCGGACGGCCCGCCGCAGGACCGGCGGGGCCGGACAGCTTCGGCAGCAGGCCGGGCAGGAAGCGCCGACCGCGCTTGCCGGCGATCAGCCAGGCAAGCGGGCCGACGACGCCGATCAGCACGATGAGAACCACCCAGGCGAGCTTGGGCAGGCCCTGGACGTCCTCGTCGTCGGTCTGCACCAGGTCCACGAGGGCATAGATCGCCAAGGCGATCGGCAGCAGGATGATCAGGACTCTGAGCATGGTGTTCGCGTTTGCCTCCGCCGTCCAATGTACGTGCGCGGGAGGCGTCGTGCGCCCTCGCATACCGTCCGGCGGATGATCAACGTGAGCGACCGAGACGGCGGGCGCGACGCCTGGGCACCCTGGCTCCGCGGCGGTTCTCCTCGGCCCTCCGGTGCAGTTCCCTGATGTGGGCGCGGGCCAGGTCGAGCGTGAACACGGGTGCCTCAACTTTCGAAGGAGTGGTGCCGTCAAGTCCTTAAATACTAAGGTAGAAATACTAAACGATCAAGTTTTCCTTGACAACGGAGATCTTTGGCCATGGATGACATCGACCGGTCGCTGATCGACGCCCTCCGGCGCAACGCCCGCGCCACCTGGACCGAGCTCGGCCGCGGCGTCGGTCTGTCCGGACCGAGCGTCGCCGAGCGCGTCTCACGCCTCGAGCAGGCCGGCGTCCTCACCGGCTACCACGCCGCCGTCGACCACGCCGCCCTCGGGCGCTCGGTCGCCGCACTTGTCGGCATCCACCTCTCCGACACCTCGGACCAGGACGCCGTCGCCGTGGCGCTCTCCCGGCTCGAGGAGATCGAGGACTGCTGGTTCGTGGCCGGTGACGAGAGCTTCCTGATCAAGGTGCGGGTCCCGGACGTCACCGCGCTGGAGGGCACGCTCTCCCGGCTGCGCCGCATCCGCGGCACTGCGCGCACGCGCACGACCGTCGTGCTCTCGACCAAGTGGGAGGCCCGGGTCGCCGGTTCGTGACCGCCCGCTTCAAGAAGTGAGGCGTGTCGCCAGTCGTCCTCCGGTGACTACTCCGCAGAGGTGGCGCCGGGTGAGCGAAGGGCGCGGCGTACGAGCGCCAAGCCCTCGCTCACCCGCCGCAGCTCGTCTGCATCCAGCGCGGCGAGCATGTCGGCCAGCCGATCGATCCGACCCTTGCGCCCGCGTTCGAGGACGCGGATGCCGGCGGCCGTCGCGCTGACCCGGGTCCGCCTGCGGTCACGCGCGTCGCTGGTTCGACGGACCAGGCCGGTGCCCTCGAGGGCGCCGACGATGCGCGTGATGGCCGGTGGACTGACCTGCTCGGCGCGGGCGAGGGCCGACATCGTGGCGGGCCCCCCGTAGACGAGCACGGAGAGCAGCGACAGGCGCTCCGGGGTCAGTCCGGTGCGATCGTCGTCGACCTTCGCCGCGCGAACCGAGTGGATGGCCGTCGTGTTCAGCGCGTTGGCGACCCGATGCCGCAGCGTGCGGGACGCGCCGGGGGGCAAGGGAGGCAAGTCGCCAGTCATGGGCACAGTTAACACCATGAAGTGCTTGACAGTTCACATCCTGAAGTATGTGATGTTCCCATGGACGATGCACCGCTCGGGATCGGTCAGCTGCACGTCAGCGTGAGTGACCTCGACGAGTCGGTGCGGTGGTACCGCGACGTGCTCGGCCTGACCCACTTGTTCACCGTGCCCGGCCAGCCCATGGCGTTCTTCGACGCGGGCGGTGTCCGGCTCTACCTCGGCATCCCCCAGGACACGCGGTTCCGCTCCCGACCGATCGTCTACTACCGCGTGGCGGACGTCGACAAGGCCTTCGCCGGCGTGACCGAGCGCGGAGGGGAAAGCGTGTCCGGCCCGCGCCTCGTGCACAGAGACGTTGGCACCGAGCTGTGGATGGCGTTCGTGGCCGACCCGGACGGCACCCCCGTCGGGCTGATGGAGGAGCGGGCGCCCGACGCATGACTCCGGTCCTCACCCGGCGGGCGCTCGGCCGCGCGACGCTTGCCCGGCAGCACCTGCTCGAGCGGACCGATCGCGACGTGGCCGCGCTCGTCGAACACCTCGTTGGCCTGCAGGCCCAGACCCCGCACACCTGGTACGTCGGCCTGTGGGGCCGCATCGCCGGCTTTCGACCGGAGCACGCCTCGGACCTGCTCGAGGACCGGAGCCTCGTGCGCACCGCCCTGATGCGGTCGACGATCCACCTCGTCACGGCGCGTGACGCCCTGGGTCTGCGGCCGCTGGTCGCGCCCGTCATCGAGCGGAGCACGAAGGGGTCGTTCGGCCGGCACTGGGTCGGGCTCGACCGCGACCTGGTCGGCGCCGCGGGCCGGGAGATCCTCGAGCAGGAGCCGGTGCTCTTCAGCGAGCTCGGCCGCCGTCTCGCTGCGCGCTTCCCCGGTCGCGACCCCGCGGCGCTCGCCCAGTCAGTGCGCTCCTCGGAGCCACTGGTTCAGGTGACCCCCCGAGGGCTCTGGGGGCGGTCGGGTGCGGCGGCGCACACGACAACCGGCGCCTGGCTCGGCGACGTCGCGGTGCATCCGATCACGGTCGACGAGATGGTCCTGCGCTACCTCGGGGCCTTCGGCCCCGCCACCGTCAAGGACGCGCAGACGTGGTGCGGCCTCACCCGGCTGGCAGAGGTCCTCGACCGGCTCCGTCCAGGGCTGATGACCTTCGCCGACGAGGACGGGCGTGAGCTGTTCGACCTGCCGGACGCCCCGCGCCCTGACCCGGAGACCCCGGCTCCGCCGAGACTTCTCTACGACTACGACAACCTCCTGCTCTCGCACGCCGACCGCAGCCGCGTCATCACGGATGCGTACGTCGCCCAGAACTGGGACCCCGACGGGACGATGCCCCGGGTCGTCCTGGTCGACGGCCTGACCAGCGGGACCTGGACGGTCGAGAGCAACCGGGAGCTGGCCAACCTCACCGTGCGGGCGCTACGTCCACTCCGCGTCGCCGACGTCGGAGGGGTGACCCTCGAGGCCGACGCGCTGGTCAGGTTCCTTGCCCCCAAGTCGGCGCGTCACGAGGTCATCGTCCTGCCACCCGGTTGACCTTTGCGTTATCCGTCAGAAGGGGAGGGGACGCCCGGACGGGCGTGTCGTCAGCCCGCGCCGAGGGCGATGCCGAGCACGACGCCGTACGCCAGCAGGCAAAGCCCGGTCGCCTTCAGCACGGCCACCAGCGCGCGGCCCTCGGCCCCGGCTCGCACCTGCCGCGCCGGCGAGGCGGCGACGAGCACCGTCCCGATCGTCGCGAGCGTCCACGGATGGTCGAACGCGAGGACCAGGACAACGACGTACGCGGCTGCGAGCAGCAGCAGGTAGAGCATCCGGGTCCTGCGGTCCCCGAGCCGGACCGCAAGGGTTCGCTTGCCGGACCTCTCGTCCGTCGTCAGGTCGCGCAGGTTGTTGGCAACGAGGATGGCGCAGGCGAGCGCGCCGCAGCCGATGCCGGCGAGCACCGAGGCCACCGTGACGCGACCGGCCTGGACGAACGTGGTCCCCACGCTGGCCACGAGGCCGAAGAACACGAAGACCGAGACCTCGCCGAGTCCGCGGTATCCGTACGGTGAGCGGCCGCCGGTGTAGAGCCCGGCGGCCGCGAGGCAGGCCGCGCCCACCAGCACCAGCCACCACGCGGCCAGGAGCGACACGACCAGCCCGGCTACCGCGGCCACCAGGAACGACAGCAGGGCCGCCAGCCGTACCCTCGCCGGCGTCGCCGCTCCCGACCCCACTAACCGAAACGGCCCGATCCGGTCTCGATCCGTGCCGCGCACGCCGTCGCTGTAGTCGTTGGCGTAGTTCACGCCGACCTGCAGCGCGACCGCGACGAGGAGCGCGAGCAGCGCGCGGCCGGGAGCGAACGCGTCCACCGCCCCCGCCGCGCCGCTGCCCGCGGC
>JBOGDX010000020.1:0-14731 GCA_050743225.1 Actinomycetes bacterium
TTCTCGACCAGGCCGGGCAGCATGGGGTTCGATGCCTCCCGCTCGCGCCCAGTCAGGCGCATGGTCGGGTCAGCCGTTAGAGTGAAGACAATGAAGGCCGACGTCGCGATCGCCACGGTGATCGCCGTGGCAGGCGCGATTGCAATCGGGCAAGCAGTCACGGGAGGCTCGTCGCTCCCCGCCGTGGAACCAGGTGTCAAAAAGACTGCGACGGTGACAAACGAGTGCACGACATACACCCCGCCGCGAACTAAAGAGCGAAGAATCAGTTTCGCGGCGGTTGGAGATACGGTCACCGACTGGCGGAGCTCTCAGGGCATGAGGCCGGAATCCTGGGTGACATACGCGGCAAGCGGCAAGGTCCGGCTTGTGGGTGGATGGGCAAAGCCGGGCGTTGGAACCGAGCGAATCTCACTCAACGTGAAACCGGTTGAGGCCGACGTTGTCGTCCTTCTCGCGGGTACGAACGATTTGATGTTCCCGTTCGCGTATGACAACGTCGAATTGAGTCTGCAGCGAACCGTGGACCGGATTGGCGCAGATCACGTGTTGCTTTCATCGATACCGCCCGTGAACAGGCTCCCTGCAAAGACGGCGGCGTTCAACAAATGGTTGGCTCGAGTCGCGTATAGACATGACTGGTCCTTTGTCGACGCGGGGTCGACGGTTCGTGGTAGCAATTGCAAGTATCGACCGGGTCTCTCGTCAGACGGCGTTCGTCCGACATCCGAGGGAGCTCGGCTTATCGGTCAGGCAATCCGTGGCGTCCTGACGACCCGACCGGAGTTCGAAGTGAGGGGAAAGAACTAGCCGACTGGCCCTGGAGGAGCAGGCCCGCGACGACTCTCTGGAGGCCGCGTTCGGGGCACTCCGAGGCGCAGAGCACGACTGGGACGACGACCCCGCCGGCTGGGTCCGCAGGCAGCGATCCGACGCCAGCCGGGCGGGGTGATGCCCGGCCTGCTCCTGGACATGCGTGCGCGGTGTCGACGGCCTCCCGGCTGGCCACTGCGAACACCGAGGACTTCCCGATGGAGGAACTCGACGTCGAGCATTGGCCGGTCGGTGGCTAAGGAAGTTCACCATTCCCGGTTGTGCTACGATTGCTACACTCCTTCACATGGCGGAGCGACTGGCCCATCGGGACCTGCGAAACCGCAGCTCCGAAATCCTGCGCAACGTCGCAGCAGGGGCCACCTACGAGATCACCAACCATGGTGAGGTCGTAGCCATCCTCTCGCCGGCTCCTGGGCACGGTTCGCTGCGGATCCGCCCTGCGACTAAGAGTCGTCGCTTCTCGGCCTTGCCCCGAGTGCGCCTCGCGTCGCCCGCACAGGACGCGTTGGACGAGCTGCGCGCCGACCGGTGACCGTCTACCTCGACAGCTCAGCCGCCGTGAAGCTGTTGGCGTCGGAGCCGGAGTCCCTGACCTTGGCCGGTTGGCTCGACGACCTTGATGGCGCCGAGAGCCTCGTCTCGAGCACGCTGCTGGAGACGGAAATGCGCCGGTTCGCCATGCGGACGGGGATCAGCCAGCCCTCGGTGTCGGAGTTGCTGGCGCAGGTCTCCCTGGTGGACCCCGATCGGGCGCTGTTCCGGGAGGCTGGCCTGCTGCCTGCCGTCGGACTCCGCAGCCTGGACGCACTCCACCTCGCAACCGCGCTGCGCGTGGACGCCGACCTCCTGGTGGCTTACGACCACGGCCTGCTCCAAGGCGCGGCCGGGCTCGGCCTCGTCTGCGCGTCCCCCGACTGAGCTGTTAGCCCTTGACGGCGCCCATCGTGAACCCGGCGATGAACCGTGCCAGGAACAGGTTGAAGACCAGGGCGAGCGGCACCGCGATGATGAGGTTCGATGCCTGAAGCGACTGCCAGAAGAACACGTCGCCGCGGATGAGCTCCGTGGGCACCCCGGTGCTCACGACCTTCTGCGAGGTCGGGGAGATGAACGAGAGAGCGTAGATGAACTCGCTGGCGGTCAGGGTGAACGCGAAGACCACGACGGCGACGATGCCCGGGAACAGCATTGGCACCACGGCCCGCACGAAGGCGCCCGCCCGGCTGTAGCCGTCGATCATCGCCTGCTCCTCGATGTCGCGGGGGAGGGCCTTGAGGAACCCGATGAGCAGCCAGATGGACACCGGCAGGGTGATCGTCGGGTAGATGACGACCAGCGACCAGGTGGAGTCTTGCAGGCCGAGCCAGACCACGACCCGGGTCAGCGAGAGGAACAGCAGGCTGGGCGGGATCAGGTAGACGAAGAAGATCGCGATGCCCATGACCCCCGACCACCGGAGGTCGAGCCGCGCGAGGGAGTACGCCGCGGGCAGGCCGAGGAGCAGGGTGATCGCCACCACGAGGAAGCCGACCCAGAGCGTGTTCCAGGCGAACGTCGGGAACGTGCTCTCGGTGAACAGGAACTTCACGTGGTCGAACGTGGGGGGCTCGTTGTACCGGAACGGGTTGTTGGTGGGGTTGTACAGGTCCGCGTTCAGCTTCGTCGCCGTCAGCGCGCTCCACACGAAAGGTCCGGCACAGGCGACGGCAGCGAGCACCACCGCCACGTAGAGCCCGACCCGCGACATGAGGTGCCGACGGGCGTAGTGGACGCGCAGCCGGTCCGCCACCTGCTGGTCGAGCGTGGCGTCGCTCACAGCGTCTCCATCCGCCGGACCGCGCGCAGGATGAGCACCGCCGCCGCCAGCAGCAGCGGGAACAGGAACAGAGCGATCACCGCACCCTGCCCGACGTCACCGCCGCCGATCCCGCGGATGAACGACCAGCTGGCCAGCACCTGAGTCGAGTTGTTCGGCCCACCTCGGGTCAGGATGTATACGACCGCCATATCGGTGAAGGTGAAGATGGCGCCGAACAGCGCGGCGACCGCGATCAGCGGGAACGTCAGCGGGATCGTCACCTCGAACATCCGTCGCCAGAAGCCGGCGCCGTCGACCTTCGCGGCCTCCTGGATGTCGGTCGGGATCGACAGCAGGCCGACCATCATGATGACCGCAGCCAGGGGCACGAGCCGCCACACGTGCACGGCGATCACCGAGACCATCGCCAGGTTCGGACGCCCGAGCCAGTACAGGTTCTCCTCGATCAGCCCGGCGCGTTCGAGCACCCAGTCGATGGGGCTGTAGATCGAGTGCAGCAGCCACAGCCAGCTCACGCTCGACAGCGCGACAGGGGTGGTCCACGGCAGCAGGACGAGGAACCGGACGAGCCACTTCCCGCGGAAGTCGGCGATCAGGATGTTGGCGAGGATCTTGCCGAAGACCACGATGAAGGCCATCGAGACCGTGGTGAAGATGAGCGTGTTCCACAGGGACTGCCAGAACACCGGGTCGTCGAAGACACGGGAGAAGTTCCGGAAGCCTGCCCAGTCGTACGACGGGTCGCCCGAGGTGACGTCGCTGAACGCGAAGGCGATCGCCAGGCCGAACGGCACGGCGACCAGCGCCACGACGTAGATGACGGTCGGCGCCAGGAACACCCACCCGAGGAAACCGTCCCGGTCCACGAGGCGACTCCGGGCTGCTGCGACCCGGGCGGTGCCGTCGACGGCACGCACGGCCTCAGCCACCGCCGGCACCCAGGGGTACGGGACCGGTGCGGCCGCCACTGTCGGGGTCGAAGAAGCGCACGCGGTCGGTGCTCGTCCCGAAGTCGTACGTCTGCCCGCCGCTGAGCGGGTCGGTCATGGTTGCAGGCAGCCGGGCGATGACGCGGGTGTCGTCGCCGAACCCGGCGACCGTTCCGTAGACGTGCCGGTCCCCGGACAGGTACTCCACCCGCTCGACCATGAAGCGGAGCGACACGTGCTCGCCCTTCACATGCTGGACCGGCAACAGGTGCTCGGGCCGGAACCCCACGAGAGTGCCGTTGCGGCGCAGCAGGTTCATCGGCGGCGAGCCGATGAACTCGGCCACGAACGTGTCGGCCGGGTCGTCGTACACCTCCGCCGGAGGTCCGAGCTGGCGGATCTTGCCGCGGTCCATCACGGCGATCCGGTCGCCGAGGCCCATGGCCTCCGCCTGGTCGTGCGTGACGTAGATCGTGGTGGTGCCGACTCGCTCCTGGAACCGCTTGAGCTCGTCGCGGGCCAGCGCCCGTAGCTTGGCGTCGAGGTTCGACAACGGCTCGTCGAGGAGGAAGACCTGCGGGTCACGGACCATGGCGCGGGCGAGTGCGACGCGCTGCCGCTCGCCGCCGGAGAGCTGTCGCGGCTTCCGGTCGAGCAGTCCCGTGATGCCGAGCAGCTCGGCCGCCCACTGCGCCTTCTTGACCCGCTCCTCCTTGCCCAGCTGCTCCGCCTTGAGGGGGAAGACGATGTTGCCGAGCACCGTCTTGTGCGGGTAGAGCGCGTAGCTCTGGAAGACCATGGCGACCCGGCGCACCCGCGGTGGCAGGCCGTTGACCACCGATCCGCCGATGAGCACCTCGCCGCCGGTCGGCTGCTCCAGGCCGGCGATGGTCCGAAGCAACGTCGTCTTGCCGCAGCCGGACGGGCCGAGCAGGACGAGGTACTCGCCTTCCTCGGTGGACAGGTCGACCCCGTCAACCGCGTGGGTGTGGCCCCCGTCGTACATCTTCCGCAAGTTCCTGACCTCGACGGCGACGGCCACCCAACCTCCTCGCTGGACCTGCTGATGCCCTCGTGAGCGGCCTGGCCTAACCGCCGATGAGTCCGCGGTCGCGCCAGTTGGCGAAGATCTTTTCGCATTCACGGTGGGCGCGCTCGACCGAAGCCTCGGGGGTGAGGTTGCCGCGCACGGCCCGGGCGAACATGTTCGGGATGACGTACGTCCCGAGGATCTCCCCGATCGCCGGGCTCGACGGCCCCGGGTGCCCGATGCTGGTGCTCCACTCCGCCGCCGCCTCGACGTCGCCGAGGAAGGACAGCTTGTCCGACGGCTGCGAGCCGAACGGGTCGTCCGCGAGCCAGTCCCCGAGCTTCGGCGCCAGACTCGTCCACGACGGGAAGTCATAGAGCTTGGAGTGGTACGTCGCCAACGCGAAGTTGTCGGCGAGGTGGAGCAGGAACTCCTTCGCGGCGTCCGGGTTCTTGGCCTTCGTCGGGACGATGTAGTTGTACATGACGTGCTGGGCGGCCAACCCGGACTGCGAGCCGTCGAGCGCCTTGACGAAGAAGGTGTCCGACGCGACCTCGGGGTTGACGTCCTGGGACGACCGGTAGGCCGAGATCGAGTTGAGGATGTAGCTGAGCTCGCCCGAGATGAGCCCCTCGTTGTTGCTCGCCGCGTTCCAGGCGAACACCTCGTCGGTCATCGCGCCCTCGTAGAGCCGCCGCATCAGGTCGACGGCCTCCAGGGTCTGCGGCGAGTTGAGGACGACGGTCTCGTTCTCGTCCTGGATCGAGGCGCCGTGCGACCACAACAGCGCGTGCGCGGCCATGTTGGAGTCGATCTCCTGTGACATGCCGAGCCCGAGCTGCACGTCCTGGGTCTTCTTGATCTCGGTCCCGGCCTCGAGCAGCTCGTTCCACGACGTCGGGCCGTCCGGGAACCCCGCCGGCTCCCAGAGGCTCTTGCGGTAGTTGCCCGGGTCGGGGACCCAGCCCGGGGCGAACGCGTAGAACTTGTCGGTGTGCGGGTTGTAGCTCGAGTCGGTGCAGATCTTGAGCTGCTCGCCATGCCGGCTGTTCGCTTCCTCGTTGACGTCGGCGAGGTCGAGCACGCTCGGCTCGAACTGGGAGAGCGTCGCGATGTACTGCATGAGGTCGTGGCCCTGCCCGGCCTGCAGCTCGGACGCGATCTGGGTGGGGACGTTGCCGACGTCGACGTGGTCAACCCGGACGTCCACTCCCACCCTCTTGCCCCAGTCGGCGACGAACTTGTCGAACCACGTGTCATGGCTGGGGACGAAGTGGCTCCACAGGAGGATCGTCAGGGTCCCGGACAGCTTGGTCGCGGGCTCGTTGAAGACCCCCTTGGGCTCTCCACCGGAGGAGGTGCCCTTCTCCGTCGGGCTCTCCTCCTCGCTCGCACACGCTCCGACAGCGGCCGCGGCCCCGAGGGCTGTCGTGATGCGAAGGAAGTCCCGACGGGTCCACGGTGGTGTCACTAACGGCATGCCGCCTCCTGCGTCGCGCCAGACCGCGCTGGACGCAACGGTCCGAAAACGACCCTACGCATACCCGGATGATCCAGACAATGCTCCGCGATATGAAAGTTTCATGTCATTTCCCCCGTATGACGGGGAAACCAGCGTTCCGCATCGCGCAGGTGGACCAGTCGGGCTCTTCCCCGGCGCGGCAGGGCAGCGCATGATGCCCTCGTGACCGACCCAGGGGCACAGCCGGCGCAGGTCCTGGCGCTGCCGTCGAGTGGTGTGGTGCTCGGTGACACCCGCAGCGACGCCCGCTGGATGCGGGTGACCTGGCACCCCGAGGCGGACCTCGTGGTGCTGAGCCTGTGGCGGGACGGGTCCTGCGTCGGCACGCTGCGGGTGGCCCGCGGTCAGGTGCCCGAACTGGTCAACGCCCTGGTTGCCGGCCTCGCCGACGAAGGCTCGGTGGGTGCGCGAGGGGGGAGTTGAACCCCCACACCCTTTCGGGCACACGGACCTGAACCGTGCGCGTCTGCCTATTCCGCCACTCGCGCGAGGCCAGCAAGGCTAACACGCAGTGGTGAACCGACTGCCTCCCCCAAGATCGCTCCCATGCTGCTCCCGACCCGGCCTGAACATGATCGAGAGCGACCTTGTCCGACGACTCGCCGGCGAGTCCGCACGGGAAGGTCGCTCGGCGCCGTCCAGCACTGAGTTCGTCCACAGGCGGTACGTCGGGAGGCGCCGTCCACAGTTGGTGCCTCGGCGTACCCGCGAAGGGATCGAAACCCGCACCGTCGACCACGTGCCGCGCCAACCGACGCCACTCGCCGACGACCTCGTGCGCCGGCCGGTCCTGCGCGGCGACGCCCTCCTGGGCGGCATCACCGACCACGAGCTTCGCGGCCCGCACTGGGCTCATCCGATGCGCGGGGTGTACCGCTGGGGTGAAGCGGGAGGCGACGTCGCCGCCCGCATAGCCGAGGTGGCCGCCGTCCTGCCGCCGGGCGCGGCCATCGGCGGGTGGGCGAGCCTGTGGCGGCAGGGGGCCAGGGATCTGGACGGGGCCGGCCTGAGGGTCCGGCGCGTCAGCGCACTCCCCCGCTCGCGGGCGGCCTCGCCAGTGGCCCCCGGCCCTCCACCGGGTCTGGCGCCCATCCTTGTCTGCGTCGGGCCCGTAGCGCGGATCCGGCCCCGGCCGCAGATCGACATCAGTCGGCGCCGGCTGCCTGACGAGGACGTCATCGAGATCGACGGGATTCCTTTCGTGCGGGGTCCGCGAAGCGTCGTGGACCTGGTCGGCAGGCAGCCGCCGGAGCTGGGCCTGGCCTCGATCGACGCCGCGCTGCGCGGCGGTGCCACGACTGCAGCCGACGTAGCGCGGTACCTCGAGAAGCATCCCGGTGTTTACGGCCGGCCCAAGCTGCTGACCGTCCTGTCGTTGGCCAACGGCCGGGCCAAGTCACGTCCAGAATCCGTGTTTCGCTGGATCTGGGTGGTCGAGGCCGGCCTCCCGCAGCCACTGGTCAACCACTCGATCTGCGACGCCGTCGGCACGCTGCTCGGTGAGCCAGACCTGCTCGACGACGAGGCCGGCCTGGTGGGGGAGTTCGACGGTTCTCACCACCGCGGGTTGCGCCAGCACACGTCCGACAACATCCGCGAAGAGCGGTTCGAAGGAGTGAACCTCGGTGTCGTACGGGCGACCCACATCGACCTGTGGCAGCGGCGGCGCGAGCTCGTGCAGCGGGTGCTGGCGAAGTACCGACTCGGCGTTTCACGTGATCGCTCCCGTGACGACTGGTACCTGCGCGTAGCGGCCTGACAGTCCGGCACGGCCAGGCAAGTCCCGCCGGGGCTGTCGGACAACGGTGATCGTCAGCGACCTTGTTGCGCGACTCGCCGGCGTGTCTGCGCCGGAAGGTCGCTCACGATCTTCGGAGCAGAGGCACGCACCAGGTGGCGTGAGCGACCGGAGCAGGCGTACGGCGGGACCAGCCGGGGCAAGGGGTGCCTGAACGGGCCCGGCTACGATCGCGTGGCCGGGTCGTCCGGTTGCCCGGGCACCACCAGCCCCGACAGCCGAGGCCAGACCGGGAGTGCCGATCAGCGGCCGGCCCTTTCGACCCGAGGAGGTGACGTGGGCGTCCTGCAGCGCTTCGAGCGCCGCATCGAGGAGATGGTGAACCGTCCGTTCGCCCGCGCCTTCAAGGCCGACGTGCAGCCGGTCGAGATCGCCAGCGCGCTCCAACGCGAGCTCGACGACCGCGCCGCCATCGTCGCCCGCGGCCGCACCATGGTGCCCAACGCCTTCCTCGTCCAGCTCGGCGAGCGCGACCACGAGCGGCTCGCCGTCTACGAGGAGGCGCTCGCCAACGAGCTGGCCTCGATGGTCCGCGAGCACGCGGACGAGCAGGGCTACGCGTTCATCGGTCCGGTCAGCGTGGAGTTCGCGCGCGACGAAGAGCTCTCGACCGGGCGCTTCCTGGTGCAGAGCAAGGCGGTCGCCGGCGCGACCGGGCGGGCGGACGACACCGTCACCAGCGGTGGCGGGGACGTCCCGTGGGTCCAGGTCGGCTCGACGACGTACGCCCTCGCCCGCTCGACGACGCGCATCGGCCGCGGCACCGAGTCCGACCTGCGCATCGACGACCCCGGCATCTCCCGCCACCACGCCGAGCTTCGACGGTCCGGTGGCGACGTCACCGTCGTGGACCTCGGCTCGACGAACGGCGTCGTCGTCGACGGGGAGCGGGTCGAGCAGGCCCGGCTGCGCGACGGCTCGACGGTCGTGCTCGGCAACACGACCCTCGTCTTCCACGCCGGACCCAAGCAGGCGGGATCCAAGC
This sequence comes from Actinomycetes bacterium, assembly GCA_050743225.1. GTDB lineage: Bacteria > Actinomycetota > Actinomycetes > JACCUZ01 > JACCUZ01 > JBOGDX01. The sequence continues at coordinate 8,921 of JBOGDX010000020.1, forward strand.
AGGCGGGATCCAGGCGATGAGTGAGATGTCCGAGCTCACGCTCACGATCATCCGACTCGGGTTCCTGGCCGTGCTGTGGATGTTCGTCCTCACCGCGGTGAGCGTCATGCGCTCCGACCTGTTCGGCCGCCGGGTGACCGGCCGGCCGCAGCCCCGGCGGCCGCAGGCGGCGGCACCCGCACCACGGCGGCAGAAGCAGGAGAAGCCGGCCAAGCCCTCCCGCGGCAAGCGAGGTGTGCCCAGCACGCTGGTCATCACGCAGGGCGCCCTGTCCGGCACGACCGTCCGTCTGGGCGACCAGCCCGTCACGCTCGGCCGCAGCCAGGAGTCGACGATCGTGCTCGACGACGACTACGTCTCGGGCCGGCACGCGCGCTTCTACCCGCGCGAGGGTCAGTGGGTCGTCGAGGACATGGGCTCGACCAACGGCACCTACATCGACCGGACCAAGGTGACCGGGCCCACGCCGGTGCGGATCGGCATGCCGGTGCGCATCGGCAAGACCGTCGTCGAGCTGAGGAAGTAAGCCCGGATGGCGCTGGCTCTCCGCTACGCGGCTCGGTCCGACGTGGGCCTGATCAGGTCGATCAACGAGGACTCCGGGTACGCCGGGCCGCGGCTGCTCGTCATCGCCGACGGCGTCGGGGGCCACGCGGCCGGCGAGGTTGCCTCGTCGGTGGCGGTCGCGCAGCTCGCCGTCCTCGACGAGGACTCTCCCGGTGGCGACGTCCTCGAGCGGCTGTCAGCCGCCGTCAACAGCGCCAACAACCACCTGCGCGGCATGGTGGCCGGAGACCCCGATCTCAAGGGCATGGGTACGACGCTCACGGCGCTGCTGCGCGCCGGCTCCCGCTTCGGACTCGTCCACGTCGGTGACTCGCGCTGCTACCTGCTGCGCGGCGAGGACCTGCAGCAGATCACGCACGACCACACCTTCGTGCAGACGCTCGTGGACGAGGGCCGCATCTCGGCCGAGGAGGCCGACCACCACCCGCAGCGCAACCTGATCACCAACTCGCTCGACGGGCGAGAAGGCATCGAGCTCGACCTGTCGATCCGCGAGACCCGCCCGGGCGACCGCTACCTGCTGTGCAGCGACGGCCTGTCCGGGGTCGTGAGCGAGGACACCCTTCGCGAGACCCTGATGCACGAGGCCGACACCGACACGGCCGTCGACCGGCTCGTGGACCTGGCGCTCAAGGGCGGAGCTCCGGACAACGTCACCGCCATCGTCGCTGACGTCGTCGAGGTGGAGACCAGGCCGCCGTCGGCCGTGCCCGTCACGGTGGGCGCCGCGGCCGAGGGCTTCACGTCGCGGAGCAGGACCGACACACCGGCGGGCAAGGCAGCGGCGCTGCGCCCGGAACCCGAGGAGCCGGACCACGCCGACCTCGAGGACGAGCAGGTCGCGCCCCGCCCCTCCCGGCTGCGCAGGGTCGTGATCGCCGTCCTGCTCCTCGCCCTGCTCGGCGGCGGTGCGTACGGCGCCTACCGCTGGTCGCAGACGCAGTACTACGTCGGTGCCCAGGACGAGAACGTCGCCATCTTCCAGGGCCTGTCCCAGGACGTTGGTCCGCTGCACACCTCGAGCATCTACAACGAGGAGGACATCGCGCTCGACGACCTGCCGCCCTACCAGCGCGAGCGGGTCGAGGCCGACATCGCCACGAACGGCCTCGCCGACGCCCGGCGGATCGTGCGGACCTTGCGCGAGCAGGCGAAGATCTGCCGCGAGCAGCGCAGCGCCCCTGCCTCACCCAGCCCCTCCCCGTCCGCACCGGCTCCGCCCGGCTCGGCAACGGCCACCGCGAGCCCCACCCCCACGCCCACGCCCTCACCGACCGGCGGCGACGGGGCCGCAGCAGACTGCGGGCCCGCATGAACACACAGCGCAAGCGCAGTGGTCGGACCACCGAGCTCGTCCTGCTGGCCTTCTCGTTGGCGATCGCGATGGCTGCCTACGCCGCCGTCGGGCTCGCCCATGACGGCGCCCTGCCGGCGGGGATGCTCGGGTACGGCGGTGGCTTGGCGCTGCTGTTCGGGGTCGCGCACCTGGCGCTGCGCCGGTTCGCACCCGATGCCGACCCCGTCCTCCTGCCGGCCGTCACGTTCATCAACGGGCTCGGGCTGGCGGTCATCCACCGGCTGGACCTGGCCTACGCCGACCGGGCCGAGCAGTTCGGCCGGGAGGCGCCCTCCGCCGCCGCCCCGGCCCAGCTGACCTGGACGGCTGTCGGCGTGATCCTCTTCGTCGTCGTTCTCCTGCTGGTGCGCGACCATCGAGTCCTGCAGCGCTTCACCTACACCGCGATGGTCGCCGGCCTCGTGCTGCTGCTGCTGCCGCTGCTGCCGATCATCGGCACGACCATCAACGGCGCCCGCATCTGGATCCGGCTGTTCGGCTTCTCGTTCCAGCCCGGCGAGCTGGCAAAGATCGTGCTCCTGGTGTTCTTCGCCGGGTACCTCGTCGTGAAGCGCGACGTGCTCGCCCTCGCCAGCCGTCGGGTGATGGGCATCGACCTGCCGCGCGCCCGCGACCTCGGCCCGGTGCTCGTCGCCTGGGTGGCGAGCCTCGGCGTGCTGGTCTTCGAACGCGACCTCGGGACCTCGCTGCTGTTCTTCGGCGTGTTTGTCGCGCTGCTCTACGTCGCGACCGAACGCCTGTCCTGGCTGTTGATCGGCCTCGGCCTGTTCCTGTCCGGCTCGTTCCTGGCCTGGTCGATGTTCGGTCACGTGCGCGAACGGGTCGACATCTGGGTCAACGCCTTCGCCCCCCGCAACGTCAACGACGACAGCTACCAGCTCGTGCAGGGGCTGTTCGGTATGGGCACCGGAGGCCTGCTCGGCAAGGGGCTCGGCCAGGGCCGACCCGAGATCGTGCCGTACGCCCAGACGGACTTCATCGTCGCGGCCGTGGGCGAGGAGCTCGGCCTGACCGGGCTCATGGCCGTGCTCGTGGTCTACGCGATCGTCGTGCAGCGCGGCCTGCGGACCGCCGTCGCGGTCCGTGACTCGTTCGGCAAGCTTCTTGCGGCCGGCCTGGCGTTCTCGGTCGCCATGCAGGTCTTCGTCGTCGTCGGGGGAGTGACCCGCCTGATCCCGCTCACCGGGCTCACCATGCCGTTCCTGTCCTACGGCGGCTCGTCGCTGGTCGCGAACTGGGCTCTGATCGCGCTGCTGCTGCGGATCAGCGATGCGGCCCGGCGTCCGGCCCCGCCGCCGGCCCCGTCGATCCAGGACGCCAGGACGCAGGTGGTCAAGCTGTGAACGCCCCACTTCGCCGGCTCTCTGTCGCCGTCATGCTGCTGTTCGGGCTGCTGCTGGTCAACGCCAACTACCTGCAGGTCGTGCGTGCCGAGGACCTGCACAACGACAGCAACAACCCCCGGCTGATCGCCGAGGAGTACTCCCGGGAGCGCGGGCCCATCCTCGTCGGCGGCGAGCCGGTTGCCCGCAGCGTCGAGACCGACGACCGGCTGAAGTACCTGCGTACCTACACCGAGGGGAAACTCTACGCGCCCGCCACCGGCTTCTACTCCCTCGTCTACGGCGCGAGCGGGATCGAGCAGGAGTCCAACTCGATCCTCTCCGGCACGGACGACAGCCTGTTCGTCCGTCGGGTGATCGACCTGCTCACCGGGGCGCAGCCCAAGGGGGGCAGCGTCGCGCTGACGCTCAACCCCGCCGCGCAGCAGGCGGCGTACGACGGCCTGCGCCGGCTCGGGGCGAAGGGCTCGGTCGTCGCCGTTGACCCGACCACCGGGGCGATCCTGGCGCTCGTCTCCTCACCCTCGTACGACCCGAACCTGCTCGCGCCGCACTCCACCGCCGAGGTCCGGCGCAACTACGAGCGCCTGAGCGAGCTGAAGTCCCGGCCGATGCTCAACCGCGCGCTGCGCGAGACGTACCCGCCCGGCTCGACGTTCAAGATCGTCACGTCGGCGGCCGCGCTCGAGAGCGGCAAGTACAGCCCCGACAGCACCGTGAACAACGACGCGGAGCTCGACCTGCCGCTGACCGACGCGACGCTGCCCAACTACGACGGTCAGCCGTGCAGCTCGTCCGGGAAGGCAACTCTCACCGAGGCCCTCAAACGCTCCTGCAACGTGGCGTTCGGCCAGGTCGGGATGGAGATCGGCGACGAGCAGCTGCGCAGCCAGGCCGAGAGCTTCGGGTTCAACGAGGCGTTCGAGGTGCCGATGCGCAGCGTCCCGAGCAGCTTCCCGCAGTCCCTGGACGAGCCGCAGACGGCGCAGGCTGCGATCGGCCAGTTCGACGTGCGGGCCACCCCGTTGCAGATGGCGATGGTGGCGGCCGCGGTGGCGAACCGCGGGGTCATGATGCGGCCCTACCTGGTGCGCGAGGTCCAGGCGCCGGACCTCTCCGTGCTCGACAGCACCCGGCCACAAGAGCTGGGCACCGCCGTCAGCCCGCAGACCGCGGCGTCCCTCGCGGAGATGATGACCGCAGTCGTGAACGAGGGCACCGGGTCCAACGCGCGCATCGACGGCGTACAGGTGGCGGGGAAGACCGGCACCGCCCAGCAGGGACCGAACCGGCGCCCACACGCCTGGTTCGTGTCGTTCGCGCCGTCGGACGCCGACGCCGAGGTCGCGGTGGCGGTCGTGGTGGAGGAGGGCGCGGACGAGCCGGAGGTCAGCGGCAACCAGATCGCAGCGCCGATCGCCCGCGACGTGATGCGCGCGGTGCTGGGCCGATGAGGTGCGCCCCATGACGATGCCGACGACCGACCAGCTGCTCGGCAGCCGGTACCGGCTCACCGACCGCATCGCCGGTGGCGGCATGGGCGAGGTCTGGCGGGCACGCGACGAGGTCCTGGGGCGAGACGTCGCCGTGAAGATCCTTCGGCGCGAGTACGCCGAGGACCCCACGTTCCTGGAGCGCTTCCGGGCCGAGGCGCGGCACACGGCGAGCCTGTCCCACCCCAACATCGCCGCTGTCTACGACTTCGGGCAGGGCGACGACGACCTCGGCAGCCCCTTCCTCGTGATGGAGCTGGTCCCCGGTGAGCCGCTGTCGGCGCTCGTGGCGCGCGAGGGCCCGCTGGCACCCGACCGGACGCTCGACATCATCGGGCAGACGGCGCTCGGCCTGCAGGTCGCTCACGACGCCGGGGTCATCCACCGCGACGTCAAGCCGGGCAACATCCTCGTCACCCCGGACGGTGCCGTCCGGATCACCGACTTCGGCATCGCGCGCGCGGTCGGGGCGGTGCCACTGACCCGGACCGGGGCGATCATGGGCACCGCCTTCTACATCTCGCCGGAGCAGGCGAGCGGCGGTCAGATCACGGCGGCCAGTGACCTGTACTCGCTCGGCATCGTCGCCTACGAGTGCCTCAGCGGGCGTCGACCGTTCCCCGGCGACACGCCGGTGAGCGTGGCGCTGTCCCAGGTTCGTGACGAGCCACCGGCGCTGCCGGAGGCGGTCCCGGCCCCGGTTCGCGACCTCGTGATGCGCCTGCTGGCCAAGGACCCGGCCGCGCGGCCGCCGAGCGCCGGCGACCTGGGCCGTGAGGCGCTGGCCCTGGCTCCCTCGGTCCGGGTCCACCCGCTGGACGCCACCCGGGCAATGCCCACCGTCGAGGCGCCGGGCGGTGCCGCCGCGGGCTGGGAAGGGCCCCCGACGCCGGGCCACGGCACCGCCGTCACGGCGCGCGTCGACCGGACGGGACGACGAGCCGACACCGACCCCGGGTTCCACCTGCCGACGCCGTCCCAGCTGCCCCGCTGGCTGCCCTACGCCGTGGGCGTGGCGCTCGCGGTCCTGCTGCTGGTGGTGGTCCGGGCC
>JBOGDX010000021.1:0-14676 GCA_050743225.1 Actinomycetes bacterium
AACTCGCCCTCGCCCTGCACAACCTCGTCGGCAACGCGATCAAGTACACGCCCGAGGGGGGCGCGGTCCTCGTGGGGGTCGAGGCCGACGAACAGAAGGTGACCGTCCGCGTGAAGGACACGGGCATCGGCATCAACGAGGACGAGGCCGAACTGGTCTTCGAGAAGTTCTACCGCTCCCGCGACAAGCGCATCGCCGGCATCACCGGCGCGGGCCTGCTGCTGGCCCTGGCCCGCTTCGGCGGGGCGCCGTGCGTGGTGCTGGGGCAGGACCGGTCGCGCCAGGACGCCGGGAACCCGCTCGGTCCGGCCGGGCTGCGCGAGGCACGGCGCGGCATGAAGCTCGCCGACGAGCTCAAGCTGCCGCTGCTCACCGTGATCGACACCGCCGGTGCAGCCCTGTCGAAGGAGGCCGAGGAGGGCGGGCTGGCCGGCGAGATCGCCCGCTCGCTGGCCGACCTGGTGCTGCTCGACGCGCCGACCGTGTGCCTGATGCTGGGGGAGGGCGCGGGGGGCGGCGCGCTCGCCCTGCTGCCCGCCGACCGGGTGGTGTGCGCGCAGCACGCCTGGCTCTCGCCGCTGCCGCCGGAGGGCGCGTCGGCGATCATCCACCGCAGCACGGATAAGGCGCCGGAGATGGCGCAGGCGCAGGGGGTCCGGTCGCTGGACCTGCTGCGCGCCGGCATCGTCGACCGGATCGTCGCCGAGCACCCCGATGCCGCCGACGAGCCGCAGGCCTACCTGGAGCGGGTCGCCCGGGTGCTGGAGCAGGAGCTCACGGCGCTGCTGCGCCGCGACCCGCGGACCCGGTTGGCAGCCCGGCTGGAGCGCTACCGCCGCCTCGGCGCCTAACCCGCTTAGTCGGAGTCGACCACGTATGGCAGGTGTACGGACACGTCAGCATGTCTGCACGTCTGCTGAGGTGTCCGCCGGCCTCCCATACGTGGTCGACTCCCCGGCGCGCCTAGGGTGCTCGACATGCGGGTGCTGATCGCTCTCGGCGGCAACGCCATGACTGGGCCGGGCGGCAGCGCGACGCCCGACGACCAGGACCGGGCCGTCCGCGTCGCGATGGACAGCGTGGCCGACCTCGTCGCGGCCGGTGTCGACGTGGTGCTGACGCACGGCAACGGGCCGCAGGTCGGCAACCTGCTCGTCAAGAACGAGCTCGCCGCGCAGGTCGTCCCGCCCGTCCCGCTGGACTGGTGCGGGGCCCAGACCCAGGGGACCATCGGCTTTTTGATCCTCGACGCGCTGGACGCGGCCCTGGCCGACCGCGGCGTCGCCCGTCCGGTGGCCACCGTGGTAACCCGGACCCTCGTCGACGGCGACGACCCCGGCTTCGCGCGGCCGACCAAGCCAATCGGCCGCTACCTCCCCGAGTCCGAGGCGAAGCCGCTGGTCGAGCACGGCCAGACCTGGGAAGACCGCGGTGACAAGGGGTGGCGCCGGGTCGTCGCCAGCCCGGAGCCGTTGGAGATCATCGACGCCCCCGCGATCGAGGCGCTGTCGTCCGCCGGTTTCGTCGTGGTGGGCGCAGGAGGCGGCGGCATCCCCGTTGTACGTCGGGACGGAACTCACCTGCACGGCGTCGAGGCCGTCATCGACAAGGACCTGTCGGCGGCGCTGCTCGCCCGCGCGGTCGGCGCCGAGACGCTGGTCATCGCCACCGACGTCGAACATGTCGTGCTTGGCTTCGGCACCGCGGACGCGCGCCCCGTGGAGCGGGTGACGGCCACGCAGATGCGCGACCTGCAGCGTGGGCACGACTTCGCCAGCGGCAGCATGGGCCCGAAGGTGGAGGCGGCGGTGCGCTTCGTCGAGGCCGGGGGCACCCGGTCGGTCATCACGTCACTGGACAACATCGAGCTGGCCGCGCACGGCAAGGCCGGCACCGTCATCGAGCGAGGAGAGACTTCATGACCACCCCGGAGCCGATCGAGGTGCACAAGGTCGCCATCGAGAGCGTGTCGGACGCCTCCGGGCTGGCCGCGCTCATCGACAAGGGACTGGTCGAGGCCGACCGGGTGGTCGCCGTCATCGGCAAGACCGAGGGCAACGGAGGGGTGAACGACTACACGCGGATCATTGCCGACCGCGCCTTTCGCGAGGTGCTCGAGGCCAAGGGAACCCGACTGATGGCGGAGATCAAGCAGATCCCGATCGTGTGGTCCGGGGGTACGGACGGCGTGATCTCACCGCACGCGACCATCTTCGCGACCACCCCGGCCGACAAGGCGCCGCGGACCGAGGATCCCCGGCTCTCGGTCGGCTACGCCATGAGCGACCAGATCTTTCCCGAGGACATCGGACGGGTCCCGATGGTCGAGAAGGTCGCCGCGGGCGTGAAGGTTGCCATGGAGCGCGCGGGCATCACCGACCCGGCCGACGTGCACTACGTGCAGACCAAGACGCCACTGCTCACTCTCGACACCATCAACGACGCGAAGAAGCGCGGCCACGACGTGTGGACCGAGGACACGCTCAAGTCGATGGACGTCTCCAACTCGACCACGGCCCTCGGCATCGCCGTCGCCCTCGGCGAGATCGACATGCCCACCGCCGAGCAGATTCACAAGGACCTCTCGCTGTACTCCTCCGTCGCGTCCTGCTCCTCCGGCGTCGAGCTCGACCAGGCGCAGATCGTCGTGCTCGGAAACGTGCGAGGAGTCGGCGGAAGGTTCCGCATCGGGCACAGCGTCATGCAGGACGCGCTCGACGCGGATGGCGTCTGGGCCGCGATCCGCAACGCGGGTCTCGACGACCTTCCCGAGCGGCCGCACCCGAGCGACCTGCGCGGACGCGTGGTCAACGTGTTCTGCAAGTGCGAGGCGGACCCCAGCGGTCGGGTCCGCGACCGGCGCAACATCATGCTCGACGACTCGGACGTGCACTGGCATCGGCAGATCAAGTCGTGTGTCGGGGGAGTGGTGTCGTCGGTGACCGGCGACCCTGCCGTGTTCGTTTCGGTCGCAGCCGTGCACCAGGGCCCGTCCGGAGGTGGCCCCGTCATCGCGATCGTCGAGCCGTAGCAGTGAAGTGGGGGGTACGTCAGCCCACGGTGGCGCCGGGCTCCACTGACCCGATGACCTCGCCGAGAGCCGGGTTGTCGATCTGCGCAGCGAGCGAGTGGGCGACGTCGAGGGCGCCCGGTTCCCCGAGCCGGGCCCGGTACACCGCGGCTCGCAGGAGCAGCTCCCGGATTCCCCGACGGGCTGCGATCGCCTCGAGCTCGTCGACCCAGCGCCCGGTGGCCTCCGCGCGATGCTCGACAGCAACGGCGCAGAGTGCGTCCAACGCGTACGTCTCAATCCAGAGGTAGGTGTCGGGCAGGCGTCGGCACAGCTTCGGCGCGTCGGCGAGCAGCTCGAGAGCGCGAGCCACGTCACCGCGGGCCGCCGCCACGAGGCCGAGCCCGCGCAGCGCGATGCTCTCCCAGCACGGGTCACCGACCTGGCAGCCGAGGGCGAAGGCGTGCTCGAACCGTGCCTCTGCGGCGTCGACGTCCCCCAGCACGAGGTCGAGCTCGCCGCGAAACGACTCGGGCCACGGGATGAAGGCGGTCATGCCGCGTGAGTCGGCCTCGTGCAGCGCCAGGTCCAGGACATGGAGCGCGTCCTCGGTCTCGCCGCGCAGCAGGTGGAAGCGGCCGAGCAGCGTGAGGGCCTGGCCCAGGGGCTGGCCCGAGCCCAGCCGCCTGGCGCGCGCGAGAGCTGAGCGCAGCAGCTCGCCGGCGGCAGCGCCGTCCCCCACATCGTGCCGGCACGCACCGCGGATCAGCTCGACCCACGCGAGCTCCTCCTCGTCCCCGCTGGCGAGCTCGGCTGCCTTGGTCAGCGACTGCTCGGCTCGCTCGTAGTGCGCACGCAGGAACTGCACCCAGCTGATCTCGCGCCAGCCCTTCGCAGCGATGTCGAACCGTCCGTGCTGCTCCGCGAGCGTCGTCCCCTCGTGCAGCGCCGCCGCCCCCTCCACGTCCGTGCCGCGGGCCGAGTGGACGAGCGCTCCCCCCAGGGCAACCAGGGCTCCGGCGAGCAACTCGCGGTCGGCCCCGGTCCGCGCGGCGGCGACCGCACCTCGCAGCCGGTGCAGCCCGGCCTCGACCGCACCGGCGGACAGCGCCGCCTCTCCCGCCTGGAGCTGGGCCCGAACCACCGCTCCTCCAGAGACACGAGCCGCGGTCGGCGCCTCGGACCCGACAGCTGCAGCAGGCAGGGCGGGAGTCGGCTCGATGCCCAGGTCGCGCCTGAAGAGCTGGGTGCACGCCGCCACCTGGTCCGCCGCCGCCTCGGGATCACCCGATGCGCGCAGGCAGCGAACGAGCAGGACGTGGGCGTTCTCCTCGTAGGGGTTGAGCCGGACCAGTTCCGACGCATGACGTGCCGCTTCGGCGGCCTCGCCGCGTGCGAGCAGCGCGAGCGCCCCCTGATGAAGAACGGCGCTCGTCGTCCCCGCGACGTGGCGACGCTCGTTCTCCAGCCACATCTCGAAGCCGGGGCTTGAGCGAAATGCGAGCCCGTCCAGCAGCTCGTGGCCGAGTCCCGGAAGCGCGATCGCCTCCGACCAGGAGCCCCGGCTGAGGACATGGACGTCCACGTACGTCCCCGGTGGCAGCTTCAGCCGCAGTGGGTCGCCGCCCAGCACCGCGTCCTCCCCGAGTTGGCGGCGCAGGATCGAGAGCGTCCAGCGGAGCGTTCCCAAGGGGTCGTCCGCCTCCGGGAACAGCAGCCTCGCCACGCGATCCCGTGACGGGGGAATTCGGCTGCCGAGGAGGTAGGCGAGCAGGCCCCACGCCTTGTGGCCGCGCAGGGCGCCCACGGCGGTGCCGGCCCGCTCCATCCTGGGCGATCCGAGGAGGTGGATGCTCAGGCCCACGTCGCACCTCCGGGCGTCACGCGCGCCGTCACACGGCCAACTGTGACCGTCTCCCCACGTGGATGGCAACGAAGGGGAGGAGCGAGACATGCGCAGTTGGGTGAGGATCGGGGTGACAGCGCTGTTCGTGGGCGTGCTGCCGGTGCCGGTGGCGGCGGCGATGCCGCTCTCGGGCTGGGGTGCGACGCAAAAGGTCGACGAGATCCCGGGCAACAGCTCGGAGCTCAACACGGCTGCCGTGGACGGCTGCCCGATCCAGGCTCCGAACGGGCTGAGCCTCTACCTGGCCTCGAACCGGCCGGGCGGGCTGGGCGGGCTCGACATATGGGTGGCACGCCGGGCGAGCAGAGACGTCCCCTTCGGCGCACCCGAGAACCTGGGCACGCCCGTCAACTCGGCGGCGGACGACTTCTGCCCCACGCCGGTTCGCGGCAACGGCCTCTACTTCGTGAGTCGCCGGACCACGACCGAGAGCTGCGGGCTGGGCGACATCTACCGCACCCGGTTCAACCGCGTCCACGGCTGGCGCGAGCCCGAGCAGCTGGCCTGCGCGCCGGCAGGCCCGAACACCGCGCTCGACGAGCAAGGCCCCTCGCTCGTCAAGGTCGACGAAACGACGCTGCTGTACTTCTCCAGCAGCTCCCCGAGCGTTCCCGGTGACATCTTCGTCAGCGAACGAGGCGCGGACGGCAGATTCGGGCCGGCCTCCCCGGTCGCCGAGCTGAACGGCTCCGCCAATGACATCCAGCCGAACGTGCGCAAGGACGGCCGCGAGATCGTCTTCTCCTCTAACCGCACCGGCTCACAGGGGCAGGACATCTGGGCCTCGACCCGCGATGACGTCGACGACCCGTGGTCCCCGCCGACCAACCTGGGAGGCGCCGTGAACACGGAGGCGGCCGAGACCCGCCCGTCACTGTCCTGGGACGCGCGGACGCTCTACTTCGGCCGTGCGCCCGGGCCGGAAGGGGGCTCCGACATCTACCGAGCCACCCGCCAAAAGTTCGACGACTCGGATGACGACGACTCGGACGCCGACGACTCGGACGCCGACGACTCGGACGACGACGACTCGCACGACGACGACTCGCACGACGACGACTGACGAGCCCATCAGGGCGTGCGGACGAGCCTGCGACCCGTCCGCACGCTCTGAGCCGTCGGCGGACGGCCATCGGCGACCAAGCCGGACCAGGGCGTCGGGCGGCGCGCAGACAGCAGCCGCACGACAGTTTCGTCGGAAGTCTGGTCGAAGCGGAGCCTGTCAAGCGCGGGACAGCAGGCGGACTACGGCGTCGTCGCTGGTCTGGTCGAAGTGGTCGTACCACTTGCTCACGGCCCAGAATCGGTCCGGCACCACCAGGGCGACCGACTCGTCGGCGTCGGGCGCCAGCTGCGCCAGCGCCGTGTCCGACGCCACAGGCGCCGCGAGCACGAGCCGCCCGGCGCCGCGGGCCCGCAACGCACGCAACGCGGCCCGGGCCGTGACCCCGGTGGCGATCCCGTCGTCGACCAGTACGACCGTACGACCCGCGACCTCGGGAGCCGGACGGTCGCCACGGTAGGCCGCGACGCGGCGACGGCTCTCCGCGCGCTCGGCGGCGACCACCCCCGCCAGGTCCGCCGGGGTCAGCATCGACCGGTCCAGCCCGTCCGGGTCGAACACCGGGTCGCCGTCCTCGGCGATGGCCCCCAGCCCGAGCTCGGGCTGGCTCGGGTGGCCGACCTTGCGGACGACCATCACGTCGAGCTCGCAGCCCAGGACGCGAGCGACCTCGAACGCGACTTCGACCCCACCTCGCGCGAGCCCCAGCACGAGCGCGTCGTCGCCGTAGCCGCGCCGGACCAGCTCCTCGCCGAGCTCTCGCCCGGCCGTGAAGCGGTCCGCGAACGGTGGGCGCCACATGCCCCTAGTCTCGTCCGGTGCAGCCGACCAAGCACCTTCAGGCTTCGGCCTTTGCCGGCGACGACGGCAGCGCCGACCCGGCTCTCGTCTCTGCACTGCGGGCCCATGCGGCCGACGATGGCCGGCTGCCGGAGGTGCTGGCGGCCCTGCACCGGTCCCGCGTCCTGGCCCCGGTGGTCGCCGTCCTGGGGGAGTCGGCCACGACCGCGGCGGGCCTGGTGATCGACAAGACCGCCGACATCGCCCTGCCGCTGCTCGACGACGGGGCGGGCCACCGGGCCGTCCCCCTGTTCAGCGGCCTCGACGCGCTGTCCCGATGGGACCCGTCCGCCCGACCGGTCCCGGTCGAGGGACCCCGTGCCGCCGCTGTGGCCCTCGCCGAGGCGGCCGAGGCGGTCGTGCTCGACATCGCGGGACCCTGCCCCGCCACCCTGGGACATCGCGAGGTGCGTGCGCTGGCCGAGGGCCGGGGGACCGTCCCGGCGTACGACGACAAGGCGCTCGCCCACGTACTTGCCCGCGTGCTGGCCGTCGAGCCGCAAGTGCTGGAGGCCTGGATCGCGCCCGCCGCCGGTGTGGACGCCCGGCTGACGGTCGCGGTTGCGGTCGGCACCGACACGGCGGAGCTCGGGGCCTGGCTCGCCGACCGGCTGCGCGCCCTGGCCGACCATGCCGTGCGCGGGGTGGACCTCGCGCTCACCACCGACAAGGGGTCACCGCCGGGCGGCCTCCCGGTGCACCACCAAGCTTCTCTTGACTAATTCCAGTCTGGGGATAGCGTCTGAGGAGATGCCCGACCACCTGCCCCAGCACCCCCACGCGGCCGGCCTGCGGACCGCCGGTCTGCGGGTGACCCGCCCCCGGCTGGCCGTGATGGCCGTGCTCGCCGAGCAGCCGCACGCGCAGGTCGAGCCCGTCGTGGCCGCGGTGCGCGACGAGATCGGCAGCGTGTCCGTGCAGGCCGTCTACGACGTGCTCCGCGTGCTCGGCGCGGCCGGGCTGGTCCGACGCATCGACCTGGCCGGCGCCGCATCCCGCTACGAGCTGCGCGTCGGCGACAACCACCACCACGCCGTCTGCCGCTCGTGCGGCACCATCGAGGACGTCGACTGCGCCGTCGGCGCTGCCCCCTGCCTCGACCCCGGTGAGGCGCGCGGCTTCGTCGTCGACGAGGCCGAGGTGACCTACTGGGGCACCTGCCCCTCCTGCCGCGAGGCCGCCGCCCGCCTGACGTGACGTCGCCACGTAGCGGTCGCGCGCGGTTTCCCGCCGTACGACGGGTGCTGGTACCCTGGCCGACGACCCACCAGGGTGTACGCACACTGGTGCGCAAAGCGGAGACCACCTCCCACCCGCACCGACCGAACGGGCTCGCCCGGACGACAGGTCGTCGGGTTCCGTCAGGTCGGTTCGCCTGCCAGGGCGGACCGGCGCGGCACGGACGCTTCCCTCGGGATGCATCGGTGCCGTCCGGGTGTTGTGGGCCTTCGTGAGCTCCGGTCACGGAGGCCTTCTTCGTGTCCGGGGTCGCTCAGTCATCACGAGGAGGCCCCATCAGCACTGAGCCCAGGATCAACGACCGGATCCGCGTCCCCGAGGTGCGGCTTGTCGGTCCCGCCGGTGAACAGGTCGGCATCGTCGCCATCGACGCGGCGCTGCGGCTGGCCCAGGAAGCGGATCTCGACCTCGTCGAGGTCGCCCCGATGGCCCGCCCGCCCGTCTGCAAGCTCATGGACTACGGCAAGTTCAAGTACGAGTCGGCGCAGAAGGCCCGCGAGGCGCGCAAGAACCAGGTCAACACGGTCATCAAGGAGATGAAGCTCCGGCCGAAGATCGACCCGCACGACTACGAGACAAAGAAGGGTCACGTGGTCCGGTTCCTCAAGCAGGGCGACAAGGTCAAGATCACGATCATGTTCCGTGGTCGAGAGCAGTCCCGCCCCGAGCTGGGCTTCCGGCTCCTCCAGCGGCTCGCCGCCGACGTGCAGGAGCTCGGCTTCGTCGAGTCGGCGCCCAAGCAGGACGGTCGTAACATGATCATGGTCCTGGGGCCGACCAAGAAGAAGGCCGAGGCCCGCGCCGAACGGGCCGCGGACCGGGCCCGTCGCGACGAGGCTCCAGCCCCGGCCTCGGAGACAGCAGTGCCCGCCCCGCAGCAGCCAGTCGCCTGACCGGCAGCCGAACCGATAAGCACGACGCAGCACGACGCAGCACCCTGACCCACCGCCCCGGCCACCGACGGGAGCGGACGGACGACGAGGAGACCCGGCTCGATGCCGAAGAACAAGACGCACAGCGGCACCAAGAAGCGCTTCCGCCTCACCGGCAGCGGCAAGGTCATGCGCGAGCAGGCAAACAGGCGACACCTCTTCGAGGGCAAGCCTTCGAAGCGGACCCGGGCCCTCGCGCTCGACGTGGAGACCTCCCGCGCCGACGTCAAGCGGGTCCGGCGCCTGCTCGGCAAGTAGTCCAACTAGTCCAGCTAGTTCAGGCCCCTCAGCAGCAGCGAAGGCCGGCCACCCCGGCCCAACCCACCTAGGAGTCACCAGTGGCACGCGTCAAGCGGGCGGTCAACGCCCACAAGAAGCGCCGTGTTGTCCTCGACCGGGCGAGCGGCTATCGCGGTCAGCGCTCGCGGCTCTACCGCAAGGCCAAGGAGCAGGTCACCCACTCGCTCGTCTACGCCTACCGCGACCGCAAGAAGCGCAAGGGCGACTTCCGGCAGCTGTGGATCCAGCGGATCAACGCGGCCGCCCGCCAGAACGGCATGACGTACAACCGGTTCATCCAGGGGCTCAAGGCCGCCGGGGTGGAGGTGGACCGAAAGGTCCTTGCCGACCTGGCCGTCAACGACGCACCCGCCTTCGCCGCCCTCGTGGAGGTCGCGCGCGCCGCCCTGCCGCCCAGCGGCACCCGCACCGCGGACGGCACAGGCGAGACGGCCGCCTGACCCGGCACGCCGCCGTCGTCGACAGCCGTCCACCACGCACTCGCGCTGGTGGGCGGCTGACTGCGTAGAGGAGCAGACGTGGTGGGCAGCGAGATCACCAGTGTGCGGTCGGCGCGGGTGCAGGCCGCGCGCCGGCTGGGCAAGCGCGCGTTCCGGGCGCGCGACGGCAGGTTTCTGGCCGAGGGCCCGCAGGCCGTACGCGAGGCGTTGAACCGCCCGGAAACCGTCGTCGAGCTGTTCGCGACCCGCGACGCGGCAACCCGCCATCCCGAGCTGTTCGAGACCGCCCACGCGATTGCCGCGAGCGTCCACTTCGTCAGCGGCGAGGTGATGACCTCGATGGCGCAGACCGTCACGCCGCAGGGGCTGGTCGCGGTCTGCACCACGCTCGACCGGCCGCTGGGCGAGGTCCTCCAGGGCTCCCCGGCGCTGGTCGCCGTGCTGGCCCATACCCGCGACCCCGGCAACGCCGGCACGGTCATCCGCACCGCCGACGCCGTCGGCGCGGACGCCGTCCTGCTCACCGGCGACAGCGTCGACCCGTACAACGGCAAGTGCGTGCGGGCCTCCGCAGGGAGCCTCTTCCACCTGCCGGTCAGCATCGGCCGCACCGTCCAGGAGGACCTCCCGGCCCTGCGCGAGGCAGGGCTGCGCGTCCTGGCCGCCGACGGGCACTCCGACGTCGACCTTGACCACGCGACCGACGACGGGCTGCTGGACGGCCCGACCGCCTGGGTGTTCGGCAACGAGGCCTGGGGGCTGCCTGACGCAACCCGGGCACTGGCCGACGCGGTCGTCAAGGTGCCGATCCACGGCCGGGCCGAGAGCCTCAACCTGGCCACCGCTGCCGCGGTCTGCCTGTACGCCTCGGCCCGCGCCCAGCGGGCCCGGGCCTGACGTCCATGGCCCAACGGGCCCGGGCCTGACTGTCCGTCAGCCCGTCAGCGGCTCGGTGACGAGCAGCGTCGCCGTCCCGCCGGCGCTCGGGCTGGCGGTGCGTGTCCCGTCGAAGTCGCCGGTCACCCGCCACCGACCCACGGTGGGAGGCCGGAAGGTCACCGAGGCGCGTCCTCCGACGACTGCCGGGTGGAACCTCGTGTAGAACAGCCACCCGTCGATCGGGTCGAAGCGCTCGACGAGCATCGAGGCGCGCCCGCTGACGCTGGGCCGCACCGCCACGCTGAGCACGACGGACCGGCCCGCCGGCACGGTCCGCGACCGTTGCCGGTCCACCAGCGTCCTGGCGCTGGTGATCGTCCGGGTGACCCGCTTGAGGCTGTACGAGCCGTCCGCGCCGTCGAGCGCGCGCACCGCGACGTAGTAGCGTCCCCGCTTCATCCGGCGGTCGATGAACGACCCGCTCCCGAGCCGGCGCCCGCCGGCCGTGAGCAGCGTCAGCTGGAGATCGCGCTTCGTGCGCAGCCGCAGCCGGAGGTCACTTCGGCGCACGACCGAGAATCGGTAGAGGTCCAGGGCGTCGAGCTCGCTGCCCGTGAGCGAGCCGTTGACGGCCCGGTCGTTGAGCAACCGGATGCCGGGCGCCGTGTCGTCGGCGAGCGCGACACCGACCCGGAGCCGGTACGGCAGCTTCAGCCGGGACGCCCGGGGCGCCCGAACGTGGATGCTGTACCTGCCGGACTCGGGCGCCGCGAATACCACATGTGCGTCGCAGGTCCGCTCCACGACGGCGGAGCCCCCGAAGCTCTTCAGGCCTGGCCGGTAGACGGCTACCGCGGCGCACCCGTCGCCCTTGGTCACGAAGTTCAGGCGGTACGTCCGGCCCTGCTGCAGTGTGGTCGACCAGGCGTCGTCGGGGTTCGCGAACCTGTCGACCGTCGCAGCGACACCCGAAGCCGCCAGTCGCGGGCCCGGTGGCTGGGCGGGACGGTCCGGCTCCACAACGAGGAGCGAGAAGGCGTCGGCCACCGAGTTGGACAGCGGCGCCACCCGGACCAGGTAGTTCGCGCCCTCGGCGACGTCGACGTCGATCGTGGCCTCGCCGCGGGCGTCGGAGAGCCGGCAGTCGACCGGGGTCAGCTGCGAGCGCTGTCGCAGGAAGACATCGACGGCTGCGTCCATGTCACCGGCCGCGTCGAAGGCCAACAGCACCGACCGCGCCGTCGCTGCGGTGAACGAGAACCAGACCGAGCCCTTCAGCGCCCGACCGCACCCCGAGAACGGCTCGTCCGGCTCCAGCGTCGCCTCGACCGTGGTGGCGCGGATGGTCGCCGGCAGCGCCCCGATGGCCTGGGGGGCGCTGCGCGCGTCGTTGCCCGGTGGCGTGGCCGACGCGGGGCCAGCGCTCACGCCCGCCAGGGCTACGAGAACCGTCGTGGCCGCGGCGACACGCCGCGCCAATGCCGTCTGCTCGCCCATGTTCCCCGTACCCCCTGCCCCGACCGGCGCTCCTCCGGCGCCGTCGCGGGCCGTCGCCCGTCGCGCCTAGGACGCCGTGACGGGCCCGGCGGTTCGTTTCTCTCCGCTACCGCACGAGCACACCCTGCATTCGCCGGCGTCATCCGTCCGGTTGATCCCGGTCCGCCCGGTCGACGGGTTCCCTAGCCCGGTTTGGTCGGTAGGCTCGGCCGGGTGGGGACAGGGACGGGCGGTCTGTCCGCCTACGACGACCTTCCCGACGGATTGGTCGTGGCCGACGAGCACGCGGCCGTCGTGGTCTTCAACCACGCCGCCGCGCGGATCACCGGCCTGGACCAGGACTCCGCCGTCGGCAAGGACCTCGAGGACGCACTGCCCCTGGAAGGACTCGACGGGCGCGCCTGGTGGGCCTGCGCGAACCCGTACGGCGGCCTGTCCACCGTCACCGGTCATCCGGAGCGCAACCTGCTCCTGCCCGGCGGGCAGGAAGTGCTGGTCACCTCGCGGTACGTCCGTGATGAGCCGCGCGGCCCGGTGAGCCGCGTGGTGGTCGCCCTCCGGGACACCCGTCACCGGGCTCGCGAGGAGCTCAGCCGGGCCGAGCTCGTCTCCACGGTCGCCCACGAGCTGCGCTCGCCTCTCACGTCGGTCAAGGGGTTCACCGCGACCCTGCTCGCCAAGTGGGACCGCTTCAACGACGAGCAGAAGCGGCTGATGCTCGAGACCGTCAACGCCGACGCCGACCGCGTCACCCGGCTCATCACCGAGCTGCTCGACATCGCCCGCATCGACTCGGGCCGCCTCACCGTGCGCCGCCAGGTGGTCGACCTCGGCGGCGTCGTCGCCCGCCACGTGGCCGGCATGGTCGCCTCCGGTCAGGAGGAGCACCGCTTCGACGTCAGCGTGCGCGACGGCATCCCCGAGATGTGGGTCGACGCCGACAAGCTGGACCAGGTCCTGGCCAACCTGCTGGAAAATGCCGTGCGTCACGGGGAGGGCCGGGTCACGATCGTGGCCGAGCCCTATGGCGACGGAGCGGCGGTGACGGTCATGGATGAGGGCGAGGGCATCCCCCTTGAGCTCCACGACCGCGTCTTCACCCGCTTCTGGCGCTCCGGTCGCCGCGGCGGCACCGGCCTCGGGCTCTACATCGTGCGCGGCCTGGTCGAGGCCCACGGTGGACACATCGAGGTCGACCGGGCGCCCGGCGGCGGGGCGCAGTTCCGATTCGTGCTGCCCGCCGCGACCCCGGACTTCGGCGACTGAGGCCAGACCCGGCGTAGGTCCGGCCGGCGGGCCACCCCCGGTCCTGCTGCCTAGACTCGGGCGCGCTCGACCAACCAACCGGAGTCTGATGTCCGCGCCGAACAAGTCCTACGACCCCGTGCAGGTGACGCCGTTGAACGCCGACGAGGTCGAACGAGTACGCGACGCCGCAATCGCCGCGATCGCCGCGGCCACCGACCTCGACGAGCTCAAGGCGGTGCGCATCGAGCACGCCGGCGACCGGTCGCAGCTTGCGCTGGCCAACCGAGAGATCGGTGCGCTGCCCCCGGCCGCCAAGGCGGACGCCGGGCGGCGGGTCGGGCAGGCCAGGCGGGCCGTGACCGACGCGCTTGCCGTGCGGCAGGCCCAGCTCGAGCATGAACGTGACGAGCGGGTGCTGGTCGACGAGGCGGTCGACGTCACGCTGCCCTGGGACCGGCGGCGCCCGGGCGCTCGGCACCCGCTGACCACCCTGACCGAACGGGTCGCGGAGCTGTTCATCGCGATGGGCTACGAGTGGTCCGAGGGACCCGAGCTCGAGACCGAGTGGCACAACTTCGACGCGCTCAACCTCGGTCCGGACCACCCGGCGCGCACCACGCAGGACACGTTCTGGGTGGGGTCCACCGACTCCGGGCTGGTCCTGCGTACCCAGACGTCGCCGGTGCAGATCCGCACCATGCTGTCCAAGGACCCGCCGATCTACGCGGTCTCCCCGGGGCGGGTGTACCGCACCGACGAGCTCGACGCGACACATACCCCGGTGTTCATGCAGGTCGAGGGACTGGTCGTGGACGAGGGCATCACGATGGCGCACCTGCGGGGAACGCTGGAGCATTTCGCCCGGTCGATGTTCGGCGCCGACGTGGCGACCCGGTTGCGGCCGGCGTACTTCCCGTTCACCGAGCCCAGCGCCGAGATGGACCTCCTGTGCTGGATCTGCCGCGGCGAATCGGTCGGCAACCCGGACCGGCCGTGCCGCACCTGTTCGTCCGAGGGCTGGATCGAGTGGGGCGGCTGCGGGATGGTCAACCCGAGGGTGCTCGTCGCCTGCGGCATCGACCCCGAGCGCTACACCGGCTTCGCGTTCGGCATGGGCATCGAGCGGACGCTGATGTCTCGGCACGGTGCCGAGGACATGCGCGACATGGTGGAAGGCGACGTGCGCTTCGCCCTGCCGTTCGGGATGGAGATCTGATGCGGGCGCCGATGTCCTGGCTGCGGGAGTACGCCGAGCTGCCCGCCGACGTCGACGGACGCGCGGTGGCCGAGCGGCTCATCGCCGCCGGTCTCGAGGTCGAGAC
>JBOGDX010000022.1:0-14376 GCA_050743225.1 Actinomycetes bacterium
ACCCACGGTTCCTCCGCGTCCTCGACGCCAGCGAGGTCGACGGCGTCGTCTACGTGGTCACCGAGTGGGTACGCGCCACCAACCTGGTCGACCTGCTCGAGGACGGCCCACTCCCGCCGCACGAGGCCCTGGCGCTCGGTGCCGACGTAGCGGGGGCCCTCGCCGCCTCCCACGAGCAGGGTCTCTCGCACCGGTGCCTGCAGCCTGAGCACGTGCTGCGGACCTCGCACGGCCAGACCAAGGTCGCCGGCCTCGGAGTGGACGCGGCCGCCCGGGGGCTCGTGCCCGACGCTGATGTCGACGCCGCGCGGCACGACACGCACGGTGCGGCGTCGGTCCTCTACGCCGCGCTCACGGCCCGGTGGCCGGGCGAGGGCGACACCGGCCTGGCCGCAGCGCCGCATGACGGCGGTGCGCTGTGCAGCCCGCGCCAGGTCCGGGCCGGCGTTCCCGACGAGCTCGACGACGTCGTCTGCCGCGCGCTCGGTGTCCCCGACCGCCATCACGCCGGGGAGGCGCTGAATACGCCGGCTGAGCTGCTCGCCGCCTTGTCGGCGGCACACGTCCCCGACCGTGCGACCAGCCGCATCCCCGTGATCGGGCCTGCCACGTCCCGCCCGAACGAGTCGGCGTCCGCCGCGTCCCCGCACGTCGCCCCGTACGACGACGACGCGCAGAGCAGGTCGCGGTCCAAGGCCGGCACGGTCGCCTGGACTGCTGCCGCCCTGGTCCTGGTCGCCGGACTGGCGCTCTTCGGCGGGCAGCTGGCGATCACCGGCCTGGGCGGCGGAGAGGAGCCCAGCGCCACCGGAGGGGCGGGCCCGACGGCGGAGGAGGCGGGAGCCGCACGCGTACGTCCCTTGGAGCTCTCGGCCGTCACGACCTTCGACCCCCCGCCCGGCAACGGCGACGAGAACCCCGAGCGCGCGGAGCTGGCGATCGACGACGACACGGGCTCGGCCTGGCCGACCCTGACCTACGAGGACCCGTTCGGTCCGACCGGGCTCAAGGACGGCGTCGGCCTGATCCTGGATCTCGGTCGGCCACGCGACGTGTCGCGGGTTGCTGTCGCCGTGCAAGGTGGGGCGACCGACCTCGAGGTCAGGGTCGCAGGGGACGAGGGGTCAACCCTCGACGACTACCAGCCCTTCGACGAGCCGGCGAACAACGCGGACGGGCGGACGGTGCTGCGTTCGGACGAGCCGGTCCGGGCCCGCTTCGTCCTCTTGTGGTTGACGTCTCTGCCGCTGCACGAGGACGGCTACCGCGGAGAGATCGCGGAGGTCACCGTCAGCGGTTGACCGCTGGGTCTGCGGCGCGCTTGAGCCGGCGCTGCCGGCTGCCGACCTAGTCTCATTGCGCACGGTCTCATCGCGCAGGGTCTCTTTGCGCAAGGTCTTATCGCGCTGTGTCGGTGCGCGAGCGACGGAGGTGACGTGACGGAGCCGTCAGGCGAGGCGATCGATCCCCGCCCGGACGCCGACCTGCTGTCGGCGCACGCCGGTGGTGACGCCGATGCGTTCGGCGAGCTGGTCCGGCGGCACCGCAACCGGCTGTGGGCGGTCGCAGTGCGCACGCTCGGCGACCGGGAGGAGGCTGCCGACGCGCTCCAAGACGCCCTGGTCTCGGCATTCCGCGCCGGCTCGGCCGGCGCGGCAAGCGCCTTCCGCGGCGACTCCGCGGTGACGACCTGGCTGCACCGCATCGTCGTGAACGCCTGCCTGGACCGCGCCCGACGCCGGGCCGCGCGACCCGCCGACCCGCTCCCGGAGCACGACGTGCCCGATCGCGGCCCCGACCCGATGGCCGCCCGCGAGACCGCCCTCGACGTGGCCGCTGCGCTCGCGCTCCTGCCCGTCGAGCAACGGTCAGCGCTGGTGCTGGTGGACATGTACGGCTGGTCGGTCGAGGACGCCGCGCACGTCCTGGACTGCCCGACCGGGACAGTCAAGAGCCGGTGCGCGCGCGGCCGAGCGCGCCTGCTGCCCTTGCTACGCCCCGACGGGCCGCCGGGGAACCAGGGACGGGATCGTCGCGTCCCACCCCAGACAACCCCGAGTCATGGGCAGTCCGAGGGAGGTGACCGCGCGTGAGCGACAACTCGACCCGGGACCGCGGGCACCTCACCGCCGAGACGGCGGCTGACCTGCAGGAAGGCCTCCTGGACGCCCGTCAGACGATGGCCGCCCAAGCGCACCTGCTCGCCTGCCCCCGGTGCGCCGCGATGACGGAGCACCTGGCCGCCGTACCCGCACTGCTGCGTGACGCCGGTGATGTCGGTGCGCTCCCGCCGGACGTGTCGGCTCGGATCGACCAGGCCCTGGGGTCCGCGGCTCGAGCCGTTCCCGTGACGCCGATCCAGCGGGAGCCCCGGCCACCACTCGGGATGCGGATCCTGCAGGCCGCCGCCGTCCTGGTCGTCCTCCTCGCCGGTGTCGGCATCGCGGTCTCCTCGCTGCAGGGCAACGGCTCCGATGCGGGCAACACGGCGGCCGACTCGGCCGGGCAGGCCGCGAAAGAGGGCGCGTCGGAGGACGCCGGCTACCCGGTCACCGCGAGCGGACGGAACTGGTCGGCGGAGACGGTGGTCGAGGCCGTCCCCGACCTGGTCGCGGGCGACTTCCCCGCCCTGGCCCGCACCCTCCGTGACACGGCTTCAGGAGGCGGCGGGGACGACAGCGGGGCCGAGAAGCCCCAGCTGTCCGCGGCCGGCGGGGCGTCGCGGCTGGCCGGCGGCCCGCCGTTGGCGGACTGTGTCACGGCTCTCAACGACGGACCGGTGACCCCGGTAGCCGTGGACATCGCGACGTGGCAGGGCCAGCCCGCCGCCGTCATTGTCCTGCCCACCCCCGACGACCCGGCGACGCTGGACACCTGGGTCGTCGAACCGGACTGCTCGCAGGCCGACGCCAAGGTCCTGTACTTCGCCCGGGTGGCGCGCCCCTGACCTGTCGGGGAATGGTGGGCACCTACGATCGGTTCTGCAGGGCGGTCCCGACACCCGTGGGCCCAGACGCAGGGAAGGTGCCTCGACGGCCGTGGACGACGTACGCAACGTGATCATCATCGGCTCCGGGCCGGCCGGCTACACCGCAGCCATCTATGCCGCCCGGGCCGACCTGCAACCGCTCGTCTTCGAGGGCTCGGTCACGGCCGGCGGCGCGTTGATGAACACGACCGACGTGGAGAACTTCCCGGGCTTCCCCGAAGGCGTCATGGGTCCCGACCTGATGGACCACCTGCGGCGGCAGGCCGAGCGCTTCGGCGCCGAGCTGGTCACCGACGACGTCACCGCGGTGGACCTGACCGGGGAGACGAAGGTCGTCACCGACGGCTCGGGCAACGAGCACCGGGCCCGCACGGTGGTGATCGCGACCGGGTCGGGCTACCGGGAGCTCGGCCTGCCCCACGAGAAGCGGCTCTCGGGGCGGGGAGTGTCCTGGTGTGCCACCTGTGACGGTTTCTTCTTCCGCGACCAGGACATCGCCGTGGTCGGTGGCGGGGACACCGCGATGGAAGAGGCGACGTTCCTGACCAGGTTCGCGCGTTCCGTCACGGTCATCCACCGACGGAACTCGCTGCGGGCCTCCAAGATCATGCAGGAGCGGGCGTTCGCGAACGAGAAGATTCGTTTCCTCTGGGACAGCGAGGTCGTCGACGTCCTGGGCGAGGACAAGGTCGCCGGTCTGCAGGTACGCAACGTGCGCACCGGCGAGGAGTCCGAGCTGCCCGTGACCGGGCTTTTCGTCGCGATCGGCCACGACCCCCGCAGCGAGCTCTTCGCCGGCCAGCTGCGCCGCGACGACGAGGGATACCTCCTGGTCGACGCCCCGACGACTCACACCAGCCTCGCCGGGGTCTTCGCCTGTGGCGACGTGGTCGACCATGTCTACCGGCAGGCGGTCACCGCCGCCGGCACCGGGTGCGCCGCGGCGCTGGACGCCGAGCGCTATCTCGCCGCCATGGAGGACGTCGGCGGCCCCGATGCCGCCCGCGACACGGCCGTCGTGGCGCAGGCCGCGGTCGCCGGCTGAGCGGCACCGGCGAGGAATGCTCCCGGCATCCACCGACGTTCTCGTACCGACGACAGCCGCACAGAGAGGACCCTCCGTGGGAGACACGACCAAGGCCGTGACCGACGACTCGTTCGTCGCCGACGTCCTGCAGCACGACAAGCCCGTCCTGGTCGACTTCTGGGCCGAGTGGTGCGGACCGTGCCGGCAGGTCTCCCCGATCCTCGAGGAGATCGCCGGGGAGCACGCCGACAAGCTGACCGTGGTCAAGCTGAACGTCGACGAGAACCCGCGCACGGCAGCGGACTACGGCGTGACGTCGATCCCGACGCTGAACGTCTACCAGGGCGGCCAGGTCGTCAAGACCATCGTCGGCGCGAAGCCGAAGGCGTTGCTGCTCAAGGACCTCGAAGCCTTCATCTAGAGAAGAAGCCGCGCGCGAGGCGCGGGTACGATTCGTCGGCCGAGCCCGGCGTACCGGATGCGGCGAACGACCCCGCGAACAACGACGAGGAGCGTGCGCATGCCCTTCGAGCGCACATACCGCCGCGGGGACAGCGGTCCTGCGGTCGCCGAGATCCGGTCCAAGCTGGCGGTGCTCGGCCTTCTGGAGGGCGATGACCGTGGGCCGGGTAGCACCAGCGCGTCGTTCGACGAGCTGACCGACCGCGCGGTGCGGGCCTTCCAGCAGGAGCGCGGCATCCTGGTGGACGGAATCGTCGGCGCGACGACCTACCACGCGCTCGACGAGGCGCGGTGGCGCCTGGGTGACCGGATCCTGTTCTACGTGCCCGCTCGGTTGATGGCCGGCGATGACGTGGCTGCGCTGCAGCAGCGGCTGCTCGACATGGGATTTGACTGCGGGCGGGTCGACGGCCTCTTCGGCGTGGAGACCGAGCAGTCCCTCCGGGAGTTCCAGCGCAACGTCGGCGTCATAGCCGACGGCACCTGCGGGCCGGCGACGTTCAAGGCGCTCAACCAGCTGGCCCGCACCGTCGTCGGCGGCCGCCCGCACGCCATGCGCGAGTCGGAGGCCATCAACCGGGCCGGGCCGACCCTGTCCGGGAAGCTGGTCATCGTCGACCCGGGACACGGGGGTTCCGACCCGGGGGTGCTGGCCAACCGCCTCGACGAGGGCGACCTGGTCTACGACCTCGCCTCGCGGGTGGAGGGCCGCCTCACCGCAACCGGGAGCTCCTGCTTCCTGACCCGCGGTCCCGACGGCCGGGACGGGGATGGGCCGAGCGAGGCCGAGCGGGCCGGCTTCGCCAACGCCGCCGGGGCGGACCTGGTCATCTCGTTGCACGTCGAGGCACATGACAACCCGCTGGCGTCAGGTGTCGCGACGTACTACTACGGCAACGACCGGTACGGCCACTACTCCTCGATGGGTGCACGGTTCGCCGGTCTCGTCCAGCGCGAGATCTGCGCTCGCACCGACCTGCTCGACTGCCGGACCCACCCCCTGACCTGGGACCTGCTCCGGCGCACGCGGATGCCCGCGGTGAGGATCGAGGCCGGCTACCTGACCAACGTCGGCGACGCGGCGCGACTTGCGGACCCCGCATTCCGCGACGTGCTCGCCGAGGCAATCGTCGCGGCCGTGCAGCGGTTGTACCTGCCGCCGGACCAGGACGCCGAGACCGGTTTCCTGCGGATACCGGCTCTGCGGAGCTGATAGGTCAGACCGGCCGCAGGGCGGGCTCCGGGCTCATCGAGCCAAGCAGCCGCTCCAGCGCCACCTCGACGTCGGCCCGCCATGACACGGCGGTGCGAAGGTCCAGGCGGAGTCGCGGGAAGCGGTGGTGCGGCCGGACCGTCTTGAACCCGACGGCGAGCAGGAAGTCCGCCGGCACAACACAGGTCGGAGCCTTCCGGCCTTCCTCAACGGGCCCCGCACGTCCGAAGGCCTCGATCGCACGCACCCCGCGCCGGGTCAGGTCCTTGGCGGCGGTCTGCACCAGCATCCGGGCCAGGCCACCCTCCGCGAACTCCGGGAGCACCCGGGCGGTCATCAACAGCACCGCGTCCCCGGACACCGGGGACGTGGGGAACGCCAGGCTGCGCGGGACATGGATGGGCGGCGCGTAGGTGAGGTACCCGGCCGGCAGGGAGTCAACGTAAACGATCTTGCCGCACGAGCCCCAGTCCAGCAGCGTGGCCGACAGCCACGCCTCCTTCTCCAGCTCGACGTCCCCGGCCTCGGCCGCGGTCTCACCCGCAACCGGGTCCAGCTCCCAGAAGACGCACCGTCGGCAGCGCGCCGGCAGGTCCGCCAGGTTGTCGAGGGTGAGATTGGCGACCCGTCGCGACACCGGCGCCTCCGACCGAACGTGCTGCACCCGCGCCCGGTCGTCGAGGCCGGGCTCTGCGCAGGTTAGCGGCCCGCAGCGGGCCGAGACCAGACCCTGTTCGGCATGAGGAGGGTTCGCCTCGACGAGTCTCGGGCCGAGGTTCGGCCCCAGGAGGCTTGTGGCCGATGTCGATATGGGGACACGTCGATTCGACGCGATGTCGATGAGGCTTGTCCACGAGACCACATCTCGACAGGTCGACAAGTCTGCTCGCGGCCGGGATCGATCTGTCGACATGTCCCTTTGGACGCAGCTGGCGCAGCTGGCGCAGCAGCCTCAGCAGCCTCAGCAGCCTCAGCAGACGCAGCGGTCTCAGCGGACCCAGCAGCCGAACTAGACCCACCAGCCCCGGTCGCCTGGCCGGGGGTTCCGTGCCGTCAGGCTGGCGGAGCGTCCGCCCGGTCCGTCTCCTGCGACGCGGCGCGGTCTGCCGCGGGACCAGCGTCCGTACCGGCGTCGAGCATCTCGACCCCGTCGGGGATCGTCGTCTCCGGGGACATCAGGCCGATGATCCTTTCCAGGTCGTCCAGCGTTGCGAACTCGACGACGATGCGGCCCTTCGACCGTCCGAGGTCGACCTTGACCCGCGTCTCGAACCGGTCGGCGAGCCGGTCCGCGAGCACCGCCAGCTTGGGCGCCACCGGCCGCCGGGACCGCTGCTGCCGCGGCTGCGGGGCGGAGTCCCCGCCGAGCGCGACGATCTCTTCGACGGTGCGCACGGACAGGCCTTCGGCCACGATGCGTTGCGCGAGGCGCTCTTGGGCCGCACCCTCCTCGAGACCCAGCAGCGCCCGGGCGTGACCCGCGGAGAGCACCCCGGCCGCGACTCGTCGCTGGACCAACGGCGGCAACTTCAGGAGTCGCAGCGTGTTGGAGATCTGCGGTCGGGACCGTCCGATCCGGCCGGCCAGCTCGTCGTGCGTACAGCCGAAGTCCTGGAGGAGCTGGTCGTAGGCGGCGGCCTCTTCCAGCGGGTTCAGCTGCGAACGGTGCAGGTTCTCCAGAAGCGCGTCCAGCAGCATCGCGTCGTCGCCCGTGGACCGCACGATCGCCGGGATCGCCGAGAACCCGGCCTCGCGCGCTGCCCGCCACCGCCGCTCGCCCATGACGAGCTCGTACCGGTCATCTCCGAGCGGCCGGACCACGACAGGTTGCAGCAGTCCGACCTCGCGCAGCGAGTGGGTCAGCTCGGCGAGGGCTTCGTCCTCGAACGCCTGCCGTGGCTGTCGCGGGTTGGGGGTGATGGCGTCCAGTGGCAGCTCGGCGAAATGCGCGCCGTCAACGGCCACGGCGGTGGCGCCGTCCCCCGAGCTCGGCTGACCGACCTGCCCGTCGCTCGGACGGGCGCCGTCGTCAGCCCGGCCGGGGATCAGCACGTCGACCGGTGACGGCCCGCTCGGGACCGGCTCCGTCTTTCCGGGAGCCGCGGGAATGAGCGCACCGAGGCCCCGGCCCAGTCCTCGTCGTCGGTCACTCACGTGCATCCTCCAGAGTCGGCGATGTGCGGGCGGCGCCGCGCAACGCCATCTCGCGCGCGGCCTCGAGGTAGGAAAGGGCGCCGGTGGACCCCGGGTCGTAGGTCATGACCGTCTGACCGTAGCTGGGAGCCTCGGAAATACGCACAGACCGGGGGATAGTGGTGCGTAGCACCGTCTGGGTGAAATGGTTCCGGACCTCCTCTGCGACCTGGGCCGCGAGACGGGTCCGGGCGTCGTACATCGTCAGGAGGACGGTCGACACGTGCAGGTCCGGGTTGAGGTGGGCCTTGACCAGGTCGATGTTCCGGAGCAGCTGGCCCACCCCCTCGAGCGCGTAGTACTCGCACTGGATTGGGATGAGCACCTCAGGTGCTGCGACCAGGGCGTTCACCGTGAGGAGGCCGAGGCTTGGCGGGCAGTCGATGAGCACATAGTCCAGCCGGGTCGGCCGCTGGGCCTCACACCAGAGCGCGTACGCGCTTAGGGCCCGTTCCAGGCGGGACTCCCGGGCCACCAGGCTGACCAGCTCGATCTCGGCGCCGGCCAGGTCGATCGTCGCCGGCGCGCACCAGAGCCCCTCGATGCCCTCGACCGGGGCGACGACCTCGTGCACCTCGCGCCCGTCGATGAGCACGTCGTAGACCGACGGAACCTCCGAATGGTGCTCGACTCCCAGGGCGGTCGACGCGTTGCCCTGCGGGTCGAGATCGATGACGAGGACCTCGGCACCCTGCAAGGCGAGGGCGGCAGCCAGGTTCACCGTCGTGGTCGTCTTGCCCACGCCGCCCTTTTGGTTGGCCACGGTGATAACTCGCGGGTTCGGCGGTGGTGGAAGGGGGTCGCCCACCCGACCGGCCAGAACCCGCAATGCTGTCTCCGCGGCGCGCGCGATCGGGGTGTCATCCGGCTGGGGCGGCAGGCTGACGTCGAGCCCGTCCGTCACTGCAATCTCCTCCGCTGTCGACGCGCCGCCCAGCCGGGCCAACCGGCCCAAGGGGTCCTGCGTGGGGGTGGCAATGCTGGCCGGGCCGCTTGTTTCACGTGAAACGCCGCCCGATGGTGGTCGGCCGCCCGTTTCACGTGAAACGTGGGTTCCCGAGGTACGGACCGACCGGATGCCCGCCTCAAGCACTCGCCCGCCGGACGGGTCGAACGTGGCAGCTGTGGCGTCCTCGGCGAGACTGTCCGGCCGCGGGACCAGGTCGACTAGCTCCGCGACCGGCTCCGCGACCGGCTCGGCGGTGGCCCGCGCCGGGCTTGCCGGAACCGGCGGCCAGCCGAGGCCCGCGCCTGGGCGTCCGGGGCCCAGAGGCGGTTCGATCCGGTGCACGCCATTCCCATCCCGGACCGTCGTGGCCTCCGGCCAGCCGAGGCCGCCGGTAGCCGCTCGGTCATGGACCGGGAGTGTCGTCACCAGATGGACCTTCCGGGCGCGCACGAACAGAGAGGAATCAGCACGGGGGAACGCCGGCCGGGCACGAGCCCGTGGCCGCGCTGTCGCGACCCTATGCGGTCGACCCCGTGACACGCCAGCCGCCGAGCCGTGGCTGTGGACATTCACGTGGCTGTGGACATTTTGCAGGGGCCCGCTCGGGCTTCAGCCGGGTGTGCCGGGCGTGTCCTGTGCTTCCTGCCCTTCCGCCGTCAGGCCGTGCCGTGTCGGCCGGGAGGTAGCCGTCGGGCGGCAACCCCCCGGACCACCCGGACCAGCCGGACCGGGGGGTCGACGACTCCGGCACCGAGCATCTCCACCGACCAGCTTCCCGCGCCGAGACGGCGCAGCACCCGCTCCGCTTCCCGCAGCTCCTCTTCGGCCCGGTCACCCTTCATCGCCAGCAGGCAACCACCAGGACGCACGAGGGGCAGGCACCAGCCGGCCAGCCGATGCAGCGGCGCGACCGCGCGGGCGGTGACGACGTCGGCCGTCACGTGCCCATGCAGCTCCTCGGCCCGGCCCCTGCGCACGGCGACGTCGGGGAGACCCAGGGCCTCGACCGCCTCGCCGAGGAAGCGGCTCCGGCGCAGCAGCGGCTCCAAAAGCGTTACATGCAGATCGGGTCGCGCGATGGCCAGCACCAGCCCGGGCAGGCCGGCCCCGCTTCCGACGTCGATCACGGTCGACCCATCGGGGATCGCGGGGGAGATCACGGCGCAGTTCAGGATGTGCCGGTCCCACATCCGAGCGGCCTCGCGAGGGCCGACCAGACCGCGCTCGACGCCGACCGTCCGGAGCAGGTCCTCGAAGAGGAGCGCGGTCTCCAGCCGGCTTCCGAACAACCGGCGGCCGACGGTTTCACGTGAAACCTCGGCGGATGTCACCTCAAGCAGGAAGGACGACGACGCAGCGCTGGGGCTCCTCGCCCTCGGACTCGCTGGTCAGCCCCGCCTCGGCGACGGCGTCATGAATGATCTTGCGCTCGAACGGCGACATCGGGTCGAGGCGGACGCTCTGGCCCGTCTCTCGCACCGTTTGGACGGTAGCCCGCCCCAGCTCGGTGAGCAGCGCACGGCGTCCAGCCCGGTAGCCGCCGATGTCCAGCATCAACCGGCTCCGGTTTCCGGTCTGGGTGAGGACGGCCAGCCGGGTCAGCTCCTGCAACGCCTCCAGGACCTCACCGTCGCGACCGACGAGATCGTCCAGCTCCCCGCCCACGATCGACACGAGGGCACGGTCCCGCTCGACGTCCATGTCGAGGTCGCCGTCGAGGTCTGCGATGTCGAGGAGCTCCTCCAGGTAGTCCGCGGCGATCTCGCCTTCGCGCTCCAGATCGGGGCCGGTCCCCGGGGTCCCCGTCGACACCGCCGATGCGGCGTCAGCGGCCGCCGGCTCGATCGGACCGTTCTCATCCGTGCCGGGTTGGGACTGGGTCATCGTGGATCCTTCTCGATCTCTGCCGCCCTGGCGGGCGGGCGGTTGGCGCCCGTCGGTCGAGGGCGCGCCTTAGCGCTTGCGCTTCTTCTTCGGCTGCTGCCGTTGCCTGCTCGCCTTGGGACCATCCGACCCCTGCGCGGGGGAGGCCGCGCCTGGGGTAGTGGCGCTGCTGCCGGGGTCGGAAGCGGCTGTGGTGCCCGGGACGGTCGAGGCGGTCGCCGTGTGCCGGGCGGCCTTCGCTGCCTTGCGCTTCTCCAGCGCCTCCGCGGCTGGCGACCCGGGGGACGGGTTGCGGCGGATGACGTAGAACTGCTGGCCCATCGACCAGAGGTTCGTCGTCAGCCAGTAGAGGAGCACGCCGACCGGGAAGTTGACACCGGTAACCGCGAAGATCAACGGGAAGGCGTAGAGCAGGATCTTCTGCTGCTGGGCGAACGGATTGTTCAGCGCCTCGGCGGACATGTTCTTCGTCATCAGCTGCCGCTGGGTGAGGAAGGTGGACGCCGACATCAGCACGATCATCACCGCCGTGACGACCTGCACCGTGACGTCCTCGGCGCCGAGGAACTTCTCCGAGATGTTGGCCCCGAAGATCGACGCGTCGGCCGCGTCCGCGGCCAGCTTGTCGCTGAGAGACCCCTTGCCGTCCGGAGGGTCGTTCCCGATGCCGTTGAGCACCTGGAAGAGCGCGAAGAAGATGGGCGCCTGGAGCAGGATCGGTAGGCAGCTGGCCAACGGGTTGGTGCCGTTGTCCTTGTAGAGCTTCATCATCTCTTGCTGCTGCTTCTGCCGACTCTCCGGGTCGGTCCTGCCCTTGTACTTCGTCTGGATCTTCTTGATCTCGGGCTGCAGGATCTGCAGGCCGCGCTGGGCGTTGATCTGCTTGACGAAGAGCGGGATGAGCAGGATGCGGATGACGACGACTAGACCCACGATCGAGCCGCCCCAGGCCAGGCCGCTGGCCGGGTCCACCCCGATCGACTTGAACAAGGTATGAAACGCAACCATGATGGCGGTCACGGCGGCGTAGAGCGGGTCGAACAACCAGTCGAGAAAGTGTGCGGTCACGTTCCGGCTCCCTGGGGGGCGCGTGCGGTCGGGTCGGCGCCCGAAGGAGCTGACGTCGGCGTTGATGGATGTGTCGATCGAGGCACCGGGTCGATGCCACCCGGGTTCCACGGGTGGCACCGGAGCAACCGGCGGCCGGCCAGCAGGGTTCCCCGGACCGGCCCGTGCGTGCGAAGTGCCTCGACCGCGTACGCCGAGCACGAGGGGTAGAACCGGCAGCGCGGCCCGAGCAGTGGTGAGAGCACCACCTGGTAGGCGCGGATCGGCAACACCAGGATCGTCACCACGGCCCACCGGGCTTTCGCGGCAACGCGCCGGGCGATAGCGGGAGTCATCGACCGGCCCGTCGTGCCGGCGCGAGCTGCGTCGCCCGGTTGATCGCGGCGTCCAGCTGGGTCGAGGTGGCCGTGGCACTGGCGGGCAGCGCCCGAACGACGACCCGCGCGCCGGTCGGCAGGTCACCGAGTCGCCGAGCCATCACGTGGCGGAGCCTGCGCTTGACCAGGTTGCGTGTCACCGCCGGCCCCACCGACCGGGACACGATGAAGCCCACCCGTGCGGGTCCCGTCCAGTGACCGGACCGGTCGATGTGCACCACCACGAGGCCGTCACCGCGCGCCCCGCGCCCACCGCGCAGGGTGGCGACGAACTCGACCCGGCGGCGCAGCCGGGCACCGGCCGGCAGCACGTCGTCGGTCAGGCCGAGAGCCGCGAGCGCCCCTTGGAGCGCCGCGAGGCCAGGATCGCCCGGCCCGCGCGGGTCCGCATGCGCAGGCGGAAACCGTGGGTCTTTGCCCGTCGGCGGTTGTTGGGCTGGAACGTGCGCTTGCTCACTCGTGGGCTCCCGGACCGGATGGCGTGCGGTGCTGGCTCTTGCGTGGTTGTCTGCTCGATGAGGGCAGCGTCGGACGGGCAGGCCGCAGCAACCATCGCGCGACGCGACCGGGCAACCGTACGGGCGGACGCCGGTGCCGGTCAAACCAGCGGCGGTGTGGACCGGCGGGTGGAGACCGGACCGCCGGACGTTCCGCGAATTACTTTCGGCGGGTTGTGGACAACCGCTTGCTGAGGCCGTGACCCGTTGTTAGCGTCTCGCCCGGTCGACGGCCTTCCCCAGCCCCGCCGTCCGTCGGCGCTCCCCGCACGGCGAGGTTTCCCCATCCAACTGGGACATCTCGGGCGACCTGTGTACACAGGCTGTGGACGACAGTGTGGACGGCAGATCGAGTGCACGTAAGAGATGCCGTTGGCGACCGTCCCGCGCGCGCCGCAACGAGAGGGATGACCGGTGACCGACGAGACCATGACGGAGCTCAACCGCACCGACACCCACGACGGCACCGGCGACGGCAGCGGCCGTGATCCGCAGCTCGACGCCGCCTGGGCCCGCGCCCTTGCCATTCTCGAGGACACGGTCACCCCGCAGCATCGTGCGTTCATCGGGCTGAGCCGACTCGACGGTGTCGTGGGTGAGACGGCGTTGCTGTCCGTCCCGCACCAGTTCGCCAAAGACGTCATCGAGCAGCGCCTGCGCCAGGTGATCACGTCCGTGCTCACCGAGCAGATCGGTCACGACGTGCGGGTCGCGGTTGTGGTCGACCCCAGCCTGGACGGCGACCGGATCCCCTCCGGCACGGGTCCCTCCGAGCCCGCCGGGCAGGGCCTGCCCGCCGTACCCGCGGTCGGGACGGACGAAGACGTCCCGACACCCCCCGCGACCGACGGTTCCGCCGAGCCGGCCGGCACCGGGCGCGAGCCGGGAGCTCGCCGCGAGAGCGAGCCCACCCGGCTCAACCCGCGCTACCTCTTCGAGACGTTCGTCATCGGGTCGAGCAACCGCTTCGCCCACGCGGCGGCGGTGGCGGTGGCGGAGGCGCCGGCCAAGGCGTACAACCCGCTGTTCATCTACGGCGACTCGGGGTTGGGCAAGACACACCTGCTGCACGCCATCGGCCACTACGGCATGAGCCTCTACCACGGGGTTCGGGTGCGGTACGTGAGCTCCGAGGAGTTCACCAACGACTTCATCAACTCCATCCGCGACGGACGGGCGGAGGGCTTCCGGCGGCGCTACCGCGACGTCGACATCCTGCTCGTCGACGACATCCAGTTCCTGGAGAACAAGGAGCAGACGCAGGAGGAGTTCTTCCACACGTTCAACACCCTGCACAACGCGAACAAGCAGATCGTGATCACCTCCGACCGGTCGCCCAAGCAGCTCGCCACGCTGGAGGACCGGCTCCGGACCCGCTTCGAATGGGGCCTGCTGACCGACATCCAGCCGCCGGAGTACGAGACCCGGCTGGCCATCCTGCGGCACAAGGCCCGGCTCCAGAACTTCACCGACGTGCCCGACGAGGTGCTGTCCTTCATCGCCACCCACATCACCGACAACGTCCGGGAGCTCGAGGGCGCCCTCGTCCGGGTGGCGGCCTATGCCAGCCTCACCCGGGTGGCGGCCACCGAGGACATCGCCCGGGAGGTTCTGGCCGACAACCTCCGCACGAAGTCCTGCCGGGTGATCACCCCCCAGGTGATCCTCGAGGAGACGGCCAAGATGTTCGGCTGGACGATCGAAGACCTCTGCGGCC
>JBOGDX010000023.1:0-14332 GCA_050743225.1 Actinomycetes bacterium
CTGTTCGCCGTACCCCGCGTCGACGACGACCGTCCGGGCGGCGGCGTCGACGTCGCGGACGTCGGCCCCGACCCGCAGGGCGTGCCGGCCGGCTCGCTGCGCCTCCCTGACGACGTCGTAGATCTCTCGCTGCCAGTCGGCCGGGGTCCCGCCCACGACGACCGTGCGGGTGCAGTCGGCGTGGTAGCCGCGGTACAGCGCGCCGAAGTCGATCTTGAGCAGGTCGCCCCGGTGGATCTCGCGGTCGGTCGGCCGGTGGTGCGGCACCGCGCTGTTCGGGCCGGTCGCGACGATGGTCTGGAACGCGACGCCGTCGGCTCCCAGCTCGACCATGGTGTGCTCGAGGCGCCGGGCCACCTCGCGCTCGGTCTGGCCCGGAGCGACCGAGTCAAGGGTCTCGAGCAGCGCCCGGTCGCCGATCGCGCACGCCTCGCGGAGCAGCTCGATCTCGTCGGCGTCCTTGACCGTGCGCAGCCCCTCGACCGCGCGGCCCAGCGCGACCAGCTCAGGCGCGCCGTCCAGCGCCGACAGCGCGGCGTGCGCCTCGACCGTGACGTCGTGGGCCTCGAAGGCAAGCCGCCGTACGCCGGCACGGGTCGCCCTTCCCGCCAGCGCTGCGGCGCACTCGCGGTCGACGACGAGCTCGACGTCCGGGCACTGCGTGCTGGCCTGGGTCGTGTAGCGGCCGTCCGTCGCCAGCTGGGCCGTGCCCTCGGTGACCAGCAGCGCGGCGTTCGAGCCGGTGAAGCCGGTCAGGTAGCGGATGTTGACCAGCCGGGTCACCAGCGCGGCCTCGGCACCCGCGCTCCTGGTCAGGTCGCGCAGCCTCGCCCGTCGTACGGCATGGGTCTCCGGCACGTCGCGCAGGCTATCTGCCCTGCTGATCATGGGGGTACATTGGGGGCATGCCCAAGGTCAGCGTCTACCTGTCGGAGGACCTCTACCGACGCGCCAAGGAGCAGTCGCTGCCGATCTCGTCGATCGCCCAGGAGGCCATCGAGTCGGCCCTTCGACGCCGGCACAACGACGAGTGGGTCCGCCGGATGCGGGAGCGGCCGCAGCTGACAAACAGGGACTTCGACATCAGCGAGCTCATGGCCGAGGTCCGCGACGAGTTCGGGACATGATCGTTCTCGACGCGTCAGCCCTCGTCGAACTCGCTGTCAGCCCCAGGACCTCGGCCTGGGTGATCGACCGACTGGCGGGCGAGGACGCCGTCGCACCCGGGCACCAGCCGGCCGAGGTGATCTCGGCGTTGGCTCGACTGGCCCGCGCAGGCCTGCTGTCCGAGAGTGACCTGCCGAACGCCTTCGACGCGGTGTCCGACACCGACGTCAACTTGAGGCACATCAGCAGCGCACACCTGTCCCGGGCACTTGCCCTCCGCCCGTCGATCCGGGTAACCGACGGCCTGTACGTCGCGTTGGCGGAGGAGCTGGCATGCCCGCTCGTTACCACGGACAGGCGCCTTGCACGGTCGGTCACGACCTGCCAGGTGCTGGCGCCGCCGATCTGACATCGTCGAGGTCGCGCACCCACAGGCCGATGCGACCGCCGCCGTAGTCGGCGTCCTTGACGCGCCCCTCGCGCCGGAAGCCGCGACCGCGGTACAAGCGCTGCGAACGCCCGTTGCCCTCGTGGGTCCACAGCTGGATGCGCCGGTAGCCCCGGGCGACAGCCTGCTCGAGTGTCGCGTCGACGAGCAGCCTGCCGACGCCGTGACCCCAATGGTCGGGCAGCACGAACACCATCGACAGGTGGCACAGCCCCGGCACCTCCTCGCCCGCGCCGTCGTCCGCCCGTGCCGCTTGGGCGAACGTGACACCGACCACCCGGTCGCCGACCTCGGCGACCGAGAGCCAGGTTCCGGCCACGCCGAGGCGCGACCGCACCGTCTCCTCGATACCCGGCGGTGGCGGCCCGCCCCGTCGAGCCATGTCCGACTCCCGCCACACAGCCACGGCGGCCTCGAAATCGCTTTCGGTGCCGAGCCGCAGCGTGGTCACAGCCGGGCGGCGATCGCGCGCAAGGCCAACCGGTAGGAGTCCAGACCGAAGCCGGCGATCGTGCCGGTCGCGGCGCCGGCGATCACCGAGCGGTGCCGGAACGCCTCGCGGGTCGCCGGGTTGGACAGGTGCACCTCGACCAGCGGCGCTGTCAGCATGGCGCAGGCGTCGCGCAGCGCGTAGGAGTAGTGCGTGAACGCGGCGGGGTTCAGCACGACGGGCGTGCCGGCGTCGGCGGCCTCGTGCAGCCAGCCGACCAGCTCGGTCTCGTCGTCGGTCTGGCGCACGTCGACGTCGAGACCGAGCTCGGCGCCTTGGTCGCGACAGGCCGTCACCAGGTCGTCGTGCGTCGCCGTGCCGTAGACCTCCGGTTCGCGCGAGCCCAGGCGGGCGAGGTTGGGTCCGTTCAGCACCAGCACGGGCCTCATGAAGACGACACCCTCTCGTACGTCGCCTCGAGGAGCTGCTCGTCCGGGCCTTCGAGCAATCCCGGCTTCGCGACGTCGTCGAGCACGACGAACCGCAGGGTTGCGCCCCTTGCCTTCTTGTCCACCCGCATTGTGTCCAGCAGCGCGGGCCAGCGCGTGCGGTCGTACGACGTGGGCAGCCCGAGTGACGCGAGGATCCCCCGGTGCCGCTGCACGATGTCACTGCCGAGACCGCGTGTCGCCGCGGAGAGCTCCGCCGCGTAGACCATGCCGACGCTGATGGCGTCGCCGTGGCGCCAGCGGTAGCGCTCGACCTTCTCTATCGCGTGCCCGAGGGTGTGGCCGTAGTTGAGGATCTCGCGCCCCCCGGTCTCGCGGAGATCCTCGGCGACGACGTCGGCCTTGACCCGCACGGACCGCTCGACGAGCTCGCGCAGGACCTGTCCGTCCGGGTCGACCGCTGCGCTCGGGTCGGCCTCGATGAGCTCGAGGATGCGGGGGTCGGCGATGAATCCGGTCTTCACGACCTCGGCCAGGCCGCTGGCCATCTGCCCGGCTGGCAGCGTGCGGAGCAGGGAGAGGTCGCAGAGCACTCCGGTCGGTGGGTGGAAGGCGCCGACCAGGTTCTTGCCCTCCGCCGTGTCGATGGCCGTCTTGCCGCCGACCGCTGCGTCGACCATGCCGAGCAGCGTGGTCGGCACGTGCACCACGCGGACGCCGCGCAGCCAGGTGGCAGCGACGAAGCCGGCCAGGTCGGTCGTCGCTCCCCCGCCGACGGCCACGATCACGTCGCTGCGGGTGAAGCCGGCTCGGCCCAGCTGTGCCCACAGCGAGGCGGCCACGTCGGCGGTCTTCGCGGCCTCCCCATCCGGGACGACGGCGAGGGTCACCTCGTGGCCGGCCGTGACGAGCTCGCCCTCCACCCGTCCCGCGAGCTCGGCCAGGACGTGCGGGTGCACCACAAGAACCTGGCGCACGCCGCCGCCGACCAGCTCCGCTAGCTCGCCGAGGACGCCGGCGGCGATCACCACGTCGTACGCCGGCTCGCCGCCCACCAGGACACGTACCGGTGTTGACGTCACGGCCGCATCATACGCGTTGCATGCAGACAGCATGCGAGTAGGCTGGCTGCATGAAGACGATCCAGATCCGGCACGTGCCTGACGAGGTCCACCGGACCCTGAAGTCTCGGGCCGCGCTCGCCGGCATGTCCCTGTCGGACTACGCGCTCGACGAGCTCCGGCGGGTGGCCGAGCAGCCCTCGCAGGACGAAGTCCTGGACCGCCTGCTCGCGATGGAGCCAGTCGATCTGCCCGTGTCGGCCGCCGACATCATCCGCGAGGAGCGCGACCGGCGGTGATCGTGCTGGACGCCTCGGCGACGGTGGACTTGCTGCTCGCCAGCCAGCGCGGCCGCCATGTCATCGCCCGACTTCGCGGCGCCGACGGATCGCTCCAGGCACCGCACCTGCTGTCTGTGGAGGTCGCCCACGCCTTGCGGAGGCTTGTCGCGGAGAGGACGATCGGCGTCGCGCGCGGCGAGCTGGCGCTTCGCACCTTGGGACACCTTCGCATCCACCGCTGGGCACACGAGCCGCTTCTGGGGCGCATGTGGCAACTCCGGCACAGCGTGTCTTCCTACGACGCGTGTTATGTGGCGCTGGCCGAGGCTCTGGACGCCACGCTGCTCACGGCCGACGGCAGGCTGGCCCGATCCTCGGGCCACCAGGCCCGCATCGAACTGGTTAACGACTGAGGTGCGCGACCACCTCGTCGGCGACCTGATCGGCGGTCTTGCCGTCGGTGTCAAGACGTGATGTGGCGACCTCGTCGTAGAGGGGTCGCCTCGCCTCCATCAGCCGGATCCACTGTGCGCGAGGATTGCCGATGAGCAGTGGCCGGTCCCGGTTCAACCCGATGCGCGCCGCGGCGTCCTTGATGCCCACGTCGAGGAAGACGACGGTGAGACCCCCCAACCTTTCGCGCGTACGTCCGTCAAGCACCGCCCCACCACCGAGCGCCAGCACTCCGTCGTGCTCGGAGACCGCGCGCTCGACCGCCGCTACCTCCCGCCGGCGGAACTCGTCCTCGCCGTGCTCGACGAAGATGTCACTGACAGTCGCGCCGGCTTCCCGTTCCACGTCGTCGTCGGTGTCGCGCAGGTCGACTCCCAACCGTTGCGCGACCATCGCGGCCACTGTCGACTTGCCCGACCCCGGTGGTCCCACCAGCACGACGAGCGGTGGCATCAGCCGACCGACAGGTTGGCCCGGTAGGCCGCGGCGTTACGGGCCGTCTCGGTGACCGAGTCGCCGCCGAACTTCTCCAGGGCCGCGTCGGCGAGGGTGAGCGCCACCATCGCCTCGGCGACGACGCCAGCAGCGGGCACCGCGCAGACGTCGCTGCGCTGGCTGATCGCCTGGGCGCTCTGGCCCGTGGACACGTCGACCGTGTCCAGTGCGCGCGGCACGGTGGAGATGGGTTTCATGGCGGCCCGGACCCGCAAGGGCTCGCCCGTGGACATGCCGCCCTCGACGCCGCCGGCGCGCGCCGTACGGCGCCTGATGCTGCCGTCGTCGCCTCGCTCGATCTCGTCGTGGGCCTGCGACCCCCGTCGCCGGGCCGACTCGAAGCCGTCGCCGACCGCGATGCCCTTGATCGCCTGGATGCCCATGAGGGCAGCGGCCAACCGGGAGTCGAGCCGCCGGTCCCAGTGGACGTGGCTACCCAGTCCCGGTGGGAGGCCGTAGACGAGAACCTCGACGACGCCTCCGAGGGTGTCCCCGTCCTTGCGCGCGGCATCGATCTCGTCGACCATCGCGGCACTTGTCGCCGGGTCGAGGCAACGAACCGGGTCGGCGTCGAGGCGCTCAACGTCGTCGGGCGTGGGCCAGAGGCCGTCGGGAGCGCTGGCCTGGCCGATCGCGACGACGTGAGAGACCAACCGGACGCCGAGAACCTGGTCGAGGAACGCTTGCGCGACAGTGCCCAGGGCGACGCGCGCGGCGGTCTCCCGCGCGCTGGCCCGCTCCAGCACGGGACGCGCGTCGTCGAAGCCGTACTTCTGCATACCGGCAAGATCCGCGTGACCCGGGCGGGGGCGGGTGAGTGGGGCGTTGCGGGCCAGGTCCGCGAGCTCGTCCGGGTCGACCGGGTCGGCGGCCATGACGCGCTCCCACTTCGGCCACTCCGTGTTGCCGATGCGGATGGCGACCGGGCCGCCCTGGGTGAGGCCGTGGCGGACGCCACCGAGCAGGTCGACCTCGTCGCGTTCGAAGGACATGCGTGCCCCTCGGCCGTGGCCGAGCCGGCGTCGGGCGAGGGCGGTCGTGATGGCGTCGGTGGTGATGCGCACGCCCGCCGGCAGGCCCTCGAGTGTGGCCAGCAGAGCGGGCCCGTGCGACTCCCCCGCGGTCAGCCAGCGCAGCATGCCGGTGATCCTGTCACGGTCATGCGGACAGCACAGTGGGCTGCCCGGGAGACCGGACAGCCCACCTCTGTGCGTCGGGGAAGGTCAGGCGATGGTCAACCGCTTGGTCCCGATGACGTTGAACTTCTCCTCGCCGTACTGGAAGGAGTTCACCTGGCCGCTGATGAGGACGACCTTGAAGTACTTCGCGAACACGTCGCCGGCCTTCAGGTTCCGGTAGAACTTGCCGTCCACCTTGACGGTGACCGCACTGTTGTCCGGCGCCACGTCGACGACGCGGAAGCTGTGCGCCGTAGAGGACGCCGGGGTGCTGGTCTCCGGTGTCGAGCCCTGGGCGGGCGCGCCACCCACGGGGGCGGCCGAGCCGACGGGCACCTCACCGGTGGCCACTGCGGCCTCCGGCGCCACGATGAGGGCCTTGAAGGGGTCGCGGCCGAACGTCTTGGCCGTCAGCCGCTCCTTCTTGGCCGGCGTGGCCGCCGGCTCCTCAACCGGCGCCGGAGGCGCGGCGGCCGGCTGCTTCGGTGCGGCTGGCGACGTCGCCTCCTCACCGCCTGCGAAGAGGAGGAAGTACGCCGCCGCGCCCATGACCAGCACCACGGCTACGGCGACCATCGCCAGGAGCTTGGTGCGGTCTCCGCCGCGCTGCGGCTCTTCCGGTCCGAGGTCAACCGGCGGCCGGTCGAGGACCGCCGTCTGCCCCTGGAAGGGGATCGTCGACTCGCTCATGTCAGCTGCTCCCGATTCTCTACTGGGCTGCCGGCGCGGAGGCGACGGGCGTGGTCGGTGTGGTTGCGGCCGGTGCCGGCGGCGAGAGGAAGACCCGGCCCTGGAGGGTGAGCCCCAGGTCGCCCTCGCTCGCGTCCTCCCCCGTCGCCTCGGCGACGGTGAAGCCGTTCACCAGGAAGGACCGCTTCAGGCCCTCGAGCTTGTTGATGAACTGCTCGAGCTCGAAGTAGCTGCCGGTGACGTTGAGCGTCAGCGGCACCTGGTAGAGCGTGCTCGCAGCCGTAGCCGCGGGCGTCGTGCCGGTGGCGCCTTCCGAGGACTCCCCGGACTCGGCCGCAGGCGAGGCGGCGGTCGGCTGAGCCGCCACCGCAGCGACCGGCACCGATGGTGTGAGCGTGTCCAGGCTTACCCCGACCTTTCTGCCCGCGGCCGTGAGGTCACGGATGAGCGTTGGCAGGGCAGGGTTGTTCGGGATCTGTGTCCGCATGACGGCAAGCAGCGCTCGCTGTCGAGGCAGCTCGGCCTGCTGGGCCTGGAGCACCTCGAGCTGTTGCACGAGCCGTGCGTTCGCCTCCTTCTGGCTGACCGTCTGGTCACGGAGTACCGCGGCATCGCCACGCTTGGGAGCGATCAGCAGGAACCAGCCCGCCACCAGGATCGCCAGCACGAGGACCGCGGCCAGAAGCGACCACTTCCGGGTGACTGTCATCTCAGCTGCCCGCCTTGTCCGTGTAACGCCGGGACAACGCCTCTTCGGTGATCGTCGCCTGGCTCGTAAAGGTCACGGCGTCCGAACCGCCGATGGCTTCCTTGGTCGAGTTGGTGAAGTACGGCTGGGCCAGGCCCTTTTGCTTCGCGAGGGCGTCCAGCCAGGCCGCGACATCGTTGTGCCGGTAGCCCCTTCCTTCGAACTGCACCGTGCCGAGACCGGGTGTCAGGTACTCGGTCACGGGACCGGGGACGTCCGCAGTCGGTGCGACGGCCGCCTGGTCGACGCTCTGGGTGACCGTCAGGTTGGTGAGCCACACCTTGCCCGGGATCTTGAGGCTGAGGTCGTTGAGGAAGTAGGACCAGCGCACCTCTTGGCCCATGGCCTGGGAGAGCTGCGCATTGGCAGCCTCGACCTGCGCGTAGACCAGCGGCACCTCTGAGTACTTGTTGACCTGTGCCTGCAGCGACGTCTCGCGGGCCTTTGCGGTGCCCAGGTCCTCCTGCGCCTGGTTCACCTGCCCATTGGCGAGCAGGGTCAGGGCACCCACGACGCCAAGGGCGGCGACGACGCCGGTGGCGAGTCCGCCCTGGACCCGCCGGAACCTGCGCTGTTCTTCGATCTCGGGCGGCAGCAGGTTGACCCGTGGCAGGGTCGCCAGCCGCGTGGTGGTCAGCGTGGTCATGATGCGACTCCGAGGGCCAG
This sequence comes from Actinomycetes bacterium, assembly GCA_050743225.1. Classification (GTDB taxonomy): domain Bacteria; phylum Actinomycetota; class Actinomycetes; order JACCUZ01; family JACCUZ01; genus JBOGDX01. The sequence goes on from JBOGDX010000023.1 coordinate 8,007, forward strand.
GCCGACCGGCACGGCAGCCAGCGGCTCGACGAAGGCGATCTGCTCGGGCGAGAGCCCGGTGCGTCCCACCTGCATGCTCTTCATGGGCGTTCCGACCTCGACTGGCACGCGGGTGGTGACCTGCAGGCGCTGCGCGAGACCGCCCAGTCGAGCCCCGCCGCCAGTGAGGACGAGCCGGGAGATCGGGGCAGACCCGCTGGAGGCCAGGTAGTAGTCCAACGATCCGCGGACCTCGTCCACGAAGGCGGCCCCGACAGCCTCGACCACGCGGGTCGCCGCCTGCAGGTCCATGCCATCGCTGGCGAGCCCGAGCCCGAGCTGCTGCTTCATGGCCTCCGCTTGCTCCTGCGGCACGCCCATGCGCTCGGCGACGGCGTCGGTGACGTCCTGGCCGCCCATGAGCAGGATCCGCACGAAGCGCGGGACGCCGCCCTGATGCACCACGATGTTCGTGACCCGGGCGCCCACGTCTACGAGCGCCTCGACCTGGGCGCCCATGCCGAGGTGGTCGGCGTCGGCGAGAGACCGGATGACCGCGAAGGAGGTCAGGTCGACCATGACCGGCGAGAGCCCGGCCTTCTGAACCGCGTTCAGGCTGGCGTGGACCATCTCACGGGATGCGGCGACCAGCAGGCCGCGCAGGACCCGGTTGCCGTTGTCGGCAGTGAGCTCCTCAAGGGGGTGGAAGTCCAGGACCGCCTGTTCGACCGGCATGGGCACGAAATCCTGCACCTGGAATGCCAGGGACTTCTTCAGCTCCGCGGCCGGCATCCACGGCAGGTCCACCTGGCGCACGATGACCTTCTGGTTCGCGACGCCGATGACGACCTTCTTGCTCGTGAACTTCGTGTGCGCCCAGAGCTGCTTTACGGCGGCGGCTACGGCGTCGGCGTCGACGACCTCGCCGTCCCGCACGGCGCCTTCCGGAAGGGCCACCTGGCCGAACTTCTCGAGGGTGACCTGACCCTTGCCGAACGACAGCTCGGCGGCGCGCACGCCCGAGGTCCCGATGTCGAGACCGATGGCGGATCGACCTGCCACGACGCTTCCCCTCCCACTTGCGGCGGTGCCGCGTGGTGCCCCGGATGGGGCCATGTCAAGAAGGGGGATCGGCCGTCTCGGCGCGCGGCTTGAGGAATCCGTTCAGCCGAGGACGTTGTCGAGGTAAAGGTCTGCCAAAGCACCGCCGGCAAGAATGGCGACCAAGGCCCCGGCGAGCATGAACGGCCCGAACGGGATCTGCGACTTGCGGCCGGCCCGGCGAGCCATCATCAACCCCCCGCCGACCACACCCCCGAAGAGGAAGCCGAGGAACCCGCCCGTGACGACCTCGGCCCAGCCCAGCCATCCGAGGTACAGCCCGAGCACCCCGGCGAGCTTGACGTCCCCGAAACCCATCCCCGCGGGGTGGATGAACGCCAGCATGAAGTAGAACCCGAAGAGAGCGGCCATGCCTAGCCCTGCCCGCAGGAGGTCGTCGAAACGGTCGTCGACCAAGGCGGCTACCCCTAGGAGAACCAGGGCAACGCCGTACGAGGGCAAGACGATGACGTTGGGCAGCCGCTTGACGTCTAGATCGATCAGCCAGAGCGCGACCCCGATCGCGCCTAGGTACAGGAACGCCGGCAGCTCGGGCTCGAGGCCGATCCTCAGTGTCAGGACAACGAAGACTGCCGCTGTTGCCAGCTCGACCAGCGGGTAGCGCGCATTGATCCAAGTGTCACAGTCGCGGCAGCGCCCATGCAGCAGGAGCCAGCTAACGACAGGGATGTTGTCGCGCGGCCGGACGGGAACACCGCAGACTGGGCAGTGCGATGGCGGTGAGACGACCGACTCACCCCGCGGCACCCGCCAGATGACGACGTTGAGGAACGACCCGACAACGAGACCCAGCAGCCCGCTGAGTGGGGCGAGGACAGCCACGCGGACTTCCTACCGCACGGACCGGCTCAGCCCACGTACTCCAGCCACAGTGTCGTGTTGATGATGTCCACGAAAGGCGCCTGGGCGTTCGGGTCGTAGTAGATGCTGGGGTTCTTGACCTGGCTCGAGTCCACCAGGCTCGTGCCGTCCGGTGGGTCGCAGTTGTCGCCGGTGATGACCGACCCGTAGGCCCCGGTGCTGCTGGTCTCCATTTGCATCTGGTCACCCGCGATGAACATCCCACTCACCACCGTGCCGCCCGATGCGCTGCCCGCCGTGAAGTTGCTGGCGGTCAGGAGGTCCTGCTCTGCGAGAAAGAACAGGTTGGGTACGGACGGGGCAGCGATGTCACTGTGGTCCCAACTCAGATTGCCACCAACCTTGTCGCAGGTGTTGCTGACCGCTGCGACGATCACCGTCAGGTTCGGAACAGCGGTTCCAGCGTTGCTGGCGTTGTTCACGACGTCCGCGCCGTTGACGTAGTAGGTGCCGGAGTAGCCGTTCTGTTTGAGCCCGGAGCCCGCTATCCATGTCGTCGGGCTACCAGACGAGTCGAAACTCCAGCCCCGGAACTCGCCACCACCGGCCACGTTGGCGAGCTCGGTCCCGGCGCAGGGTGCGGCACCGTCGGGAGCGCGCACTCGGCCGTCGTTGCACAGGTCGTACCAGCCTCCAGGCGGGCTCGAGGAGCGGTTAGCCGCCCAGACCGCGGCAGCATTCACGGCAGGGATGCGGATTCGTGGAGCCGCCTCGACGGTCCCCCCGGTTGCCGTGTTTGCATAGAACTTGTTGCTTGTCGCGGTGCTGGTGTTACTGCTGGACACCTTGCCGTAGACCGTCGGGTTCCCGGTCGTGACTGTGACGGTGTCGTTACTGTGCACCCCCGCCAGCGCGGGGTCGTGCGGTGGGGCGCTCGTGACGGTCGTGCTGCTGCCCAACGCCACCGTCCCGGAGGCGAGGATCGCGGCCTGCGGTCGGTAAGGCACGAAGAGGTACTCCGCCTTGATCAGGCGCGACTTGGCCCCCGGTGCGCCTTTGTGGGGGTGCCATCCCATTGAGTAGATGGTCTGCCGACCTGCGGGCTTGAAGAAGGCGTAGTCGCCCTGACTAGTGACCCGGACGCAGGAGGGGGGAAGCGCGTTCAGGACCGCCTTGGCGAACGTTCGTTCCTGTGCGTTTGTGGGCTGCGCAGGCATCGGATATCCGGTCCAGCTGATCGGTGCGGCGCTGCAGTCAGGACTCGGGTCCCCAACAATTCCGGCCGAAGGGCTCACGTAGGAGTCGTTGCCAGTCAAGTTGTAGATGGTCTGTGACCGAGCCAGTGCCTGGTCGATCCCGTTCTCCGCCGCAGCAACTGCCCCCTCGAAATGGCTGTGCTCGCGACTCGAGGTCAGGGAGCGGGTCGCAACCGTGCTGGAGACAATCATGAGCGCCATCGCGACGAAAGCCACACCGATGACGATGAGGAGACTGAACCCTCCCTCGTTCTGCGCCAGCCGGTGCATGCATGAACGCCGAGGCATAGTGCGACTCATCTGTCAGCTCACATTCCGCAGGCGGCCGCTGAAGGTGACCGTTCGGCTCGACGTGCCGGTCGATCTCTTCGCGTCGTAGGTCATGTCGGTGTGGACGGTCGTGGTGTGAACAGCACCCGGAGCCGGCTGGGTAGAGCCGGGTGGGTAGTCGTACGAGAAGGCGATCTGGTCGATGATCGTGCGAGCCTCGACTATCGCCGTCGAGCCACCGACGCTGCGGACCAGGTCGTAATAGCCACCGGACCGGGCCTTTAGTTCCCATGTCACCGTCTCGGCAGTCTCCTGCTTGTAGTTCGAGTTGTAGTCGATCCAGAGCTGCAGGTGGTACGCGCAGGTAGGGTCGCCCGCGGCGAGAGCAGCCGGCGTCCCGGTCGGGTTGCAGAGCACTGAGCGCGCGTCACGAACGTCACGTGACAATCGCTCGGACGCAATCTTTACGTCCTGCAGGCCAATGGCCTGGTCGTCCGTAGAGCGGAAGATCTTGTGCACGCCCACGAAGCCGCTGGACACCATCGCTCCGACGGCGCCCATGAGCACCATCGAGACCAGCAGTTCCGGCAGGGTTAGCCCGTCGTCTGACCGGAGCAAGAAGCGCCGTCCGTGCATCTCAGCCCACCCCGCTGGTGATCGGCAGCACCATTCCGGACTGGAAGCCGCTGGCGTCGTAGGCCAACCTCATCGGCACAGAGTTGGTCACCTTCAGCAGCACGCGCAGTTGCTCGTTCGCGTTCACGGTGACGCCGGAGCCTCCAGCGGAGAAGGACACTGTGAAGGCGCGATATCCGGTGCACCCCCAAGGCTGGCTGAACGTCGACGTCCCGAACGTGCTGAGCACTGCCCCCGCGCTGGAAAGCCTGTCCATGGTCACGCTGAAGGTCGGTGTGTCCGTGGAAGAGCCGCTCACAGGGGCAGCGAAGACTGTGACCGTGGCCGTGCCCTTCACCTTCGACTGGGCGGGCATCTGGTACCGCCAGTCCGCCTCATAGGTCGGGCCTGTGCCTGCGGGAGCGTTGAGCTGCCGTCCAGCCACACCGGCCGCAACGTCTGTGCTGTAGTTCCAGAGAGTCGTCCCCGTGGGCGCCGACTTGCTGGTCGTCAAAGCCGGCTGCGCCGCCGTGTTGTTCATGTTCGGCAGGACGTTGTGGAAGTAGTACTGGTAGAGCGTTCCCCCTCCGGTGACGTTGGCCGAGGGGAGGCCGGAGAAGGTTGCGCAGGGGGCGGACGGCTGCGGGGGCGGGGCGCTGGTCGGGGTCGGCGTCGCCGTCGGCGTCGCCGTCGGGGTGGCTCCACTACAGGCCGTGGCCTGGACGTTGGTGGTCGTGGTCAGGTGCTGCTCAAATGCCGGCTGGGCTTCCGAGCGAGCCTTGAAGTCCACTGTCCAGATGTAGGGCGGCACCAAGGCGGCCGCACTCGGGACCGAGGCGACGGCCAGGAAGTTCTTGGACTCTGTGGGCTCGAGCACTCCGGTACCGGGAGCCCCGCTCCCGGTCGTCGCCAGTGCGGTGTCTGTGCCTGAGTCGTAGCTTCCGTTAGCGTTGACGTCCGAGTAGTAAGTCCACGTTGGGGCACCGCTCGACGTGGACGCGTCCGTGATCCCCCACTCGTCACGCGCCCCGTTGTTCTTCACGGTGAAGCTGTAGGTCAGCGTGTCGCCGGGGTTACGGCACTGGGTGAGGTTGGAGCCGGAACCGGTGAACTTGAAGTCCGGCAGGGGAAGCCCTCTCTGCGTCGGAGCCACCAGGGTCGAGTTGACACGAGTGTGCGACTTCCCACGCGAGGACCAGGTGACCACGACCGTGAGGCGCTTGTACGCGCCACCGACGCTGTCCGTCGGCATGGTGACGTACGAGCGCAGGGTGAAAGGGCGACCGTTCTGGGTTGAGACTCGGACGTGCGGGTTCACTGACCCGGCCGGGTCGAGCACGAGCGGCTCAACCCCGGATCCCGTCTTGGAGTCGTTCGTGGGGTTGTAGCAGTTGCACGTCCCCGTGTTGAGGGGGTCAGACACATTGAGGTCGCTGGGACGCATCGCCAGCGAGTCGTAGCTCAGTGCCCGGGACCTCTCAATGGACTGGTTCAGAAGATCAGCAGCCTGCTGATTCTGCTGAGCCAGGCTTCCCTGCGCGAGGCCACCGAGAAGCGCGTACGCGAGCGAGGTGAAAACTATCGTCGCGATCAAAAGCGCGACAACCTGCTCGACCAGGGTGAACCCCCCGTCGCAGGCCTGAAGCCGACGGATACGTCGGTACACGGCAGATCTCCTCGCGGGTCCCGGATGGGTCGTGAAAGTGCATCGGCAGCGCTGCGGGAGACATTGAGCCCCTTGACCTGATCGGCTCACCGCGCCATTGCCGTGTTTCAGAACGGACAGGTAGTCACCGAGACGGGTTGAACTCCACCAGCGTTAGAGATCCACACACGGTCGCCCGCAGCCCGAGGGTTCCTGGCGATAAGGCAGTACGCCATGCCGCTGCCGTCCAGTCGATAGGTCAGCGTGTTGCCAACCGTTACCCGCTGGCTCCCGGTCCCGAGCGCCGTGCTGATCGTCACCTGTCCGCCGCCCTGCACGAAGTTGGTCGGGTACTCCTCTTGATTGACGTAGAACGCTTCCACCTCGTCGGCGACCGACCGCAGATCCGCGACCTGACCGGCCGAGATGGCATTGCGACGCTGGTTCAGGAACGCCGGGATCGCGATCGCGGCGAGGATGCCGATGATGATCATGACGACGAGAAGTTCGATCAAGGTGAAGCCGGCGTCCGACGCGGTCTGCGACCGCTGTCTTGTTTGGTTGGGCACTTGTTCTCACCTCCTCTCTCGCGTTGGTTCGTCAGGTGCTCCCGGGACCTGTACCGCCCGAATGGCTGA
>JBOGDX010000024.1:0-14136 GCA_050743225.1 Actinomycetes bacterium
TGGTAGCCCTGGCCGAGGTCGCAGCGCATGTCCCGCAGCCGCTCCAGCTGCGCGGTGCGTTCGATCCCCTCCGCCACGGTGCGCAGCCCGAGGTTGTGCGCGAGGTCGATGATCGTGGCGACCAGGAAGCCGCTCTGCTCGCGGTGCCCGAGCTCCTCGACGAACTCCTTGTCGATCTTCAGGACGTCGACGGGCAGCTGGCGCAGCCAGCTGAACGACGAGTATCCGGTGCCGAAGTCGTCGACCGCCAGGCGGACCCCGAGCGACTTCAGCTCGCGCAACCGCCGGATGGTCGACTCGACGTCGGTCATCACGGCGCTCTCGGTGATCTCCAGGTTGACCCGGGCCGGGTCCACGCCCGAGGCGTCGAGGACGCGGCCCACCTCGTGGCCGAACTCACTGCGTCGAAGCTGGCGCTGCGAGACGTTGACGCTCACCGTCAGCGCGGGGTCCACGCTGCCCCACTCGGCGACCTGGCGGCAGGCGCGGTCGAGCACCCAGAGCCCGAGCGGAACGACCAGGCCGGTCTCCTCAGCCAATGGGATGAACGAGTCGGGCAGGACGAGTCCGCGGTGCGGGTGCTCCCAGCGAACCAGTGCCTCGAGCCCGGTGAGCCGTCCTGTCGTCATCGACACGATCGGCTGGTAGTGCAGCACGAACTCGCCGTTGTCCAGCGCGCGCTGGAGGTCGGCACGCAGGTCGAGGCGGTGCACCGCGGCCGCGTGCATGTGCGGCTCGAAGATGGCGTACCGGCCCTTGCCCTCGGTCTTGACGACGTACATGGCGGCGTCGGCGTTGCGCAGCAGGTCGTCGGGGGCGACGTCACCGGCGCCGGCGAACGCGACGCCGACGCTGGCCTGCGTGAACACCTCGCGCCCGTCGACGACGAGCGGCTCGGAGAGCGTGCTGATGATGCGCTCGACGGCGACGATCGCGTTCTCCTCGGCCGCCAGGTCGACCAGCACCATGGCGAACTCGTCGCCCCCGAAGCGGGCGGTGGTGTCCCCCGGGCGGACGAGTCCCTCGAGCCGGTGGGCCACCGCGCGCAGCACCGAGTCGCCGGCCGCGTGCCCGAGGCCGTCGTTGATGGTCTTGAAGTCGTCGAGGTCGAGCAGCAGGACGGCCACCGATGTGCCGTCTCGCTCGCGTCGCTTGAGCGCGTGGGCGACACGGTCGGCGAACAGCGCGCGGTTGGCCAGGCCAGTGAGCTCGTCGTGGAATGCCTGGTGGGTCAGCGCCAGCTCGAACTGCTTGCGCTCGCTGACGTCGCGGACGGTGACGAGGGTCGCGCCCACGTTCGGGTCGGCCTGCAGGTTGTGCACGACGGCATCCCCGTCGACGTACTCGCCGTCGCTGCGCCGCAGCCGCAGCTCGATCCTTCTGCTCAGGCCGGGACGGGCCAGCACCTCGGTGAGGCAGGACTGGAACCGCATGAGGTCCTCGCGATGGCTCAGGTCCTCGAGCCCGGTGCCGACGAGCGCGCCCGGCGCGAACCCGAGCACCCGCTCGGCCGACGGGCTCTGGTAGGTCACCGTCGCCCGCCGGTCCACGAGCAGGATCGCGTCGGAGGAGTTCTGCACCAGCGCGCGGAACCGGGCCTCCCCCTGGCGCAGGTGCAGCTCGGCGCTCAGCGTCGCCGATTCCAGGGCGAGGGCGACCTGCGCCACCAGCGTGTCGAGGGCGTCGACCATGCCGCCGTCGACCGGGGAGTCGGTGACCACGACGAGCAGCGCGAGCAGCTCGTCCTGCGCGCGCACAGGCCGCACGACGAGGTGTCCGGTCCGCTCCCGAAGGTCGAGGGCGACGAGGGTGTCCCGGTCGAGCGCCTCCACCCGCGTACCCCTTGCGTCCTCGCCGTCCTCTGCGAACGGGAGCAGTACGTCGACAAGTGACCGGCCGCGGACCCGCGCCTGGCGACCCCCGGCGGCCGCGACGACCTCGACCTCTTCCGATGCGGCGGTGTCGACGATGCGGCTGGCGAGCACCGTGCGGCCGAGCATTAGGTCGGCCGCATCCAGCGCTGCCGCGTGGATCCGCCGCCGGTCGCCGACTGCGACGAAGGCCGCGGCAGCGGCCCGCAAGGTCCGCTCGCGGTCGGCCGTCGCGCTGACCGAGCGCATGAGCAGCCCGACCCGTGCCAAGACCAGGGCCACGAGGACGAGCAGGCCGACGATGAGCACCCCGATGCCGGAGTAGTCGCCACGGACCGCCTGCAGGGCGATCATGGCCGGGGGGATCATCACGACTGCGCCGAGCAGGGCCAGTCGGACGGTGGCGACCCCGGGTGCGTCCCGGGGCCGGGACCGCTCGGTCAGTTCGTGCATCGACGGGTGCAGGGCAGCCGCCCCCCACAGGACGGCCGCGATGAGCCAGCCGGCCCCCAGCAGCGGCCCTGCCTCGCTGCGGGCGACGACGGCCTGGGCGAGAGCGATCACGTCGGTGCCGATCAGCGTCGCGGCCGCCGCCGCGAGCAGCGAGAACGCCGGCTGCCGCAGTCCTGCGACGACAAGGCGGGTCACCGCCGCCAGGAGCACGACATCCAGGACCAGGTAGATGCTCGCCATGGTCTGCACGCCCGCGCCGTCGGAGGCGCGCAGGTCGACCACGAACACCCAGTACCCGAGAGCGCCGGTCGTGGCGACCACCGCCGAGTCCACCAGCCCCGCGCGGTCGCCGACCGCGGCGCGTCGGCGGTGGATCAGCAGCAGGGCAGCGGCCAGACAGGGGTACGCGGCCAGGTGGGCCACGTCGGACCACGCCGGGCCACCTTCGCGGTCGGCCGAGGCGCCCGTCAGCGCCGCAAGCGCGTCGGCGGCCACGGCCGTGGCCAGCCCGCAGGCCAGCACCACCCAGGGCAAGTCGTAGTCGGGCCGGTGCAGCCACGTCCCGACGGCGACCGCCAGCACGGCGGACAGCCCGACCACGAGGACGATCCCGGTGCGGCCGGAGCCGTCCGGGAGGCCGGCCTGCAGCAGGGCAGCACTCCCGGCCAGCCCTGCATAGACCAGCCACAACCGGTGCACAGGAAGAGGTAACCACGCAGGTCAGCCGCTACCTAGCGTCACAACGGGTGACACCGGGAGAGTCTCATCACCCGCCCTCGACCGGGCCGTTCATCTGGCGCCGAGCGTCCTCGATCGAGCGAAGGGTGGGGACGCGGGAGAACGCGACCCACAGCGTGGAGGTCGCCACGCCGACCGCGCCCACGGTTACGGCCGTCTCGCCGCCGGCCGCCGTCGCGATCGCGCCCCCTAGCGCGGCGCCGAGCGGTATCGCGCCCCACGCGACAAGTCGGTAAGCCGCCTGGGTACGACCGACCAGGTGCTCTGGCAGGGCGATCTGGCGCAGGCTCACCGCATGGACGTTGGCGATGCCGATCCCGACGCCCATCACCAGGAAGACGCCGCAGAGCAGGGGCAGCACGAGGTCGCCGACACGGTCGGCACCGAGGAGCGCCAGCGGCGCTCCGTTACCGACCAGCAACGTCAGCAACAGCACCCGCCCGTACCCGAAGCGGCCGGTGACCCGGGAGCCGAACCAGGCGCCGACGAACGACCCCGCGCCCCCAGCGGTGAACAAGAGCCCGATCAGCCCGGCATTCATCTCGAGGTCGCGGACCAGCCACAGCAGCAGACCGAGCATGAGCACCTCGTTGAAGACGTTGAACGTGGTGGCCTCGCCGAGAAGGGGCCGGATCACACGGTGCGTGAACGCGATCCGCAGGCCACACCACATCTGCCCACGCCCGCTCTCGACCTCCCGTGCGTCACGAGAACGGTCCGCCGGAGAGTGCGCGTTGTCGATCCTGCTCAGGGCGGCCGCCGAGACGAGATAGGCCAGACCATGTGCTCCCACCGCAACCGGCGCGGACAGGGCCTGGACCAGCAGACCCCCCACGCCACGGCCGCCGATGTTCCCGGCCGACGCGGTCGCGGTGAGCTTGCCGTTGGCGTCGACCAGCTGGTGCGCCGGAACGACCGTGGGGAGGAACGCGAACGAAGCCACTTCGTAGAGCACGGTCAGCACGCTGGCCGCGAACACAACCGCGTACAGCACGGCGAGCTGCCGGTAACCCAGCCAGAGCCAGCCGAGCATGCCGGCCAGCAGCAGGAACCGGCCGAGGTCCGCCCCGACCATCATCCGCAGACGTCGGCCCGGTCGGCGGTCGACAAGCAGCCCGAGCGGCATGGTGGCCACGAGGAACGGCAGGAACTGCGCCACCCGGACCGCGCTCAGCTCGGCGGCGGATGCCGCGAAGGTCGCCAGCGCAAGCAGCGGCAACGCGATCTCGCCGATCTCCGCGCCCAGCGTGGACGAGGCGGTCCCGGCCCAGATCCGCCGGAACCGAGGGTTCGCCCAGGCGGTGCCCGGCTCGCTCATCACCTGTGTCATGAGTTGAAAGGCGGCTAGCTCACCGAGGGAGATGACCCGTCGACCCCTCGCCGGCGGTCGCCGGCGCGGGAAACCCGAGGTGCGCCGTGGCGCCGTACACCTCGTGGTGCCGGACCTGCCACTCCCGATCGACGAGGAAGTGGCCGTCTCGGTCGTCGAGCACGCCGCGTGCCGGCGGGACCCCCGCGAAGCCCTCCACGTCCGTCAGCGCACCCCACAGACTGATCATCGTGAACTCGGTCCACTCCCGGTCGAACAGGTCGCGCCGGAGCATGAGGACGCCAAGGTTGCCCGCGGCAGCTGCGTAGCGCGGCAGGGCCACTTCGTTCATGTACGCCTCGTACGCGGCCGCGACAGCCCGCTGCGTCCAACTCGTCCAGATGCGAGCGATCACCGGGGAGCTGCCTCCTTGACCGCGGTCGTGCGCGCGGGGGGTGCCGGGTCTCGGGGCGGGCTGCCGACATAGTCCCGGTCCAGGTCGTGGTCTTTCATCAGCGCGGCAAAGAGGGCGATGAGCACCACAGCCAGGACGGACGCCGCCCCGAGCGCGGCCCGGACGCCAAGACTCGACGCCATCACTCCGGCGGCGGCTGCACCGATCGGGAGGACCCCCCAGCTGATAATCCGCGACGCGGAGTAGACGCGACCCAGGACGTGGCTCGGGACCCGGTTCTGGCGGATGGTGGCCACGACAGCCCGCCATACCGTCGAGCCGGCACCGGCGACAACCGCGCCTGCCGCAACCGGTAACAGGTCCAGACCCATGGCCGGCGGGGCGACAAGGAGTGCCGTCCCGACCAGGTCGAGGATCAGCACCGTGCGGACGCCGAGCCGTCTCGCCAAGGGGTCCACGGCCGGGGCGGCGAGCAATCCACCGACGGCGACCAAAGAGAGCAGCAGCCCATACTGCGGCGGCGTCAAGCCCAACGGCCCGGGCGCCACCGCGTACAGGACGAAGAGCGCCGTCCAAAACGCCCACGCGACGTTCATCGCAGCCGTCAGCAACGTGAGCCGGCGCAGCAACCGGTCGCGCCAGAGGACCGTTAGCCCGAGCCCGAGCTCGGCATGCCACGCGCCTGGTGGCCGCTGCCTCTGGTCCGGCGGTCGGACCGGGGCGACCGCGATGAGAACCAGGCCGGCCAGTGCGAGGACGTACGTCCCGGCCGTTGCGCCCGCCGCGAGCCCCACGCCGAGAGCAAGGAGGACGCCGGCCACCGGCGGGCCCGACGAGCTGGTTGAGGAGGTTGATCGTCGTCTCGATCCGAGCGTTGGCCGCCCCGCGACGTCCGGGAGGAACGAGCGAGGGAACCAGCGACGTGAGCGTCGTATCCGCCAACGTCTCCCCTATGCCCAGGACCAGCGCAGCGGCGTAGACCAAGGGCAGGGTCAGGTCGCCTGACCCCCAGGCGACAGCGATCGCGGCCATCACGGTGGCCCGCATGACGTTGACCCAGAGCAGAAGTCGGCGGCGGTCCACCGAGTCCACGAGCACACCCGCCGGAAGGCCGAACAGCGGCCAGGCCGCGGTGGCGGCCACCGTCACCCCCGCGACCGACGCCGGTCCGTCGGTGAGGGCCAGCGCCACCAGCGGCAGCAGCACCACAACGGTCCCGTCGCCGAGGTTCGACGCCGCCGTCGCTGCCCAGAGCCCCGCGAAGGCCCGGCCCAGCCCCTTGCGGTTGGCGGTTCTCCGTCGGCGCACGGGCATCCTCTCACCGGTCAACGGCATTTTGCTGGTGGGACGGTACCGGTGATCACTCCTCACCTGTCAAGAGCACTTTGCTGGTGGGCCCTCACGATCATCCGTTGCGCCGCTTCCGCGCGGGCCGACTAGCCTTACCCGCCTCGCCAGGGTCACCGGCGTGAGAGCGAGCCGAAGAGGGGTCACGGCGTGGAGCTTGTGGGCAACGCCTTGTGTCTCGACTTCACCAACACCGTCAACTCGCGTCCCCACCCGGCTCGTGACGAGCTCGCGACCGCCCACGGCGCCGTGGACTGGGCCCAGGCAGTTGGCCTCTCGTTGCGCTCGCCGCCCAGGGCGCAGGTCGAGGAGGTGCTGAAGCAGCTACGCGGGCTGCGCGAGACGGTGTTCGCGGTCTTCTCCGCCACCGCGGGTGGCGGAGAGCCGCCGCGGGCACCGCTACGTCGTCTCGTGGACGCCTACTCAACCGCGCTGGGGAACGCCACCTGGCATCGCGACAGCGGCACGGTCGTGCCGGAGTGGTCCTCGATCCGACGACTCCCGGAGCTCGCGTGGCCGGTGAGCGCCTCCGCCATGCACCTGCTCACCGGTGGGCCGCTCGACCGGGTCAGGAGCTGTCCCAGCTGCGGCTGGCTCTTCCTCGACGTCAGCAAGAACGGCTTGCGGCGATGGTGCAGCATGGCCACCTGCGGCAGCCGCACGAAGTCCGCCCGGTACTTCGCCCGGACGAAGGGACACCTGCATTCGGGCTACCGAACCGGGCCCTAGACGCCGAAGTCGGGCCGTAGCGGGTAGCCGGACGTGCCGTCGGAGGCGGTGCGGGTGGCGAGCACCTGGTGCAGCTGAATGCCGTTGCGTTCGAAGGCCAACCGCGAACCGGCCATGTAGAGACCCCACACCTTCGAGACGGGAAGGCCTGCTTCGGCGACGCAGTCGTCCCAGTGCTCGACGAGGTTGGCGCACCAGGCAGTAAGGGTCCGCGCGTAGTGCACCCGCAGGTTCTCCTGGTGCTGGACTTCGAGCCCCGCGTCCTCCATGGCCTGCACGACGTCACCTGAACCGGTGAGCTCGCCGTCGGGGAAGACGTAGCGGCGGATGAACCCTCGCCATGGCAGCCCAGGGTGCCGGTTGTCCGGACGTGTGATGCCGTGGTTGAGCAGGCGCCCGCCCGGGCGGAGCCGCGACCGAACGAAGTCGAAGTAGGCCGGGTAGTTCCTCACACCGATGTGCTCGACCAAGCCGATTGAGCTGACCGCGTCGAAATCACGCTCGCGCACGTCCCGGTAGTCGGCGTGCCGTACCTCGGCCAGGTGGTCCAGTCCGTCGGCCTCGATGCGTGACCGTGCCCACGAGGCCTGCTCGCGCGAGAGGGTCACGCCGACCGCCCGTACGCCGTAGCGGGAGGCCGCGTGGCGCACCATGCCACCCCATCCGCAGCCGATGTCGAGCAGCCGCATGCCCGGTTCCAGACCGAGCTTGCGTGCGACAAGGTCAAACTTGTGCTCCTGCGCCTGCTCGAGCGTCGCGTCGTCGGTCGGGTAGCAGGCGCACGTGTAGGCCATCGACGGGCCCAGCACCCACTCGTAGAACGCGTTCGACACGTCGTAGTGATGGCTGATGGCCGAGGCGTCCCGCTCGCGCGAGTGCTGAGGCCCGCGACGCTGCCACGGCACGACCTCCTGCTCCGGCACCGGAGGCGGTACGAAGGTGCGCACGCCTAGTGACCGCGCCCAGGCCACGGCCTGCGCCATCGGTGGGCGGTTGACCTGCAGGTCGTCGTCGATCGCCTTGAGCATCTCGTACGGGTCGCCCGGGTGAACGCCTTCCATGTCGAGGTCGCCCTTGATGTAGGCCCTGGCCAGGCCCAGCGAGCCGGGCGCGGTGGCGAGATAGGACACCCCCCGAGGACTCGTCAGCCGGAGGCCGAGCGGGGCGTCGGGACGGCCGGCCGCGCTCCCGTCGTAAGCCGAGAACCGCACCGCGGCATCAGGACCGAAGAGACCCTCGAATATCTCGCCCAGGGTCACAGCACCGATGCGTGACGGTCCGCCCGCGTCCAGCCTGAGGCTCATCGTCGATGCACCACCTTCGTGTACAGATCGAGCAGCCGGGACTGCGGGTCGTAGCGCTTCTTCGCGGCGTGGTAGTCCTCACCGCCGTAGAGCGCCCAGAAGTCGTCCTCTCCGTAGTAGGCGTCGGAGTACAGCGACTTGTGGCCGCCGTGCTCGGCCACGACGGCCTCGATGCGGCGGTTCATGTCACCGTCGACGCGGCCACCCTCGATCGGGACGGTCGACCAGAAGCCGACGTTGACGTAGGTCTCGTCCACGCGGAGCGGGTACAGCGGCCACCGGGCTCCACTGCCCGGCTGAGAGGTGTCGTCACGCAGCCGGAGCGGACAGAGCCAGACCGGCTCGATCGGCACCTCCCGCAGGAACCAGCGCAGGAAGTCGGCGGTGCGGGCCAATGGGATCTCGACGTCCTGCACCACCCGCTCTCGTGGGGGTCGGCCCTTGCGCGCGTCGATCCGCGCGGCCAGGTGATAGCGGTTCTCCAGCCGGATGAGTCTCCAGTAGACGTCGCTGCGAAGCCAGCGCCTCGGCCAGAGCCGGCGGATCCGTGGGTTCTGGGCGCCGAACCCCCGCGAGCACCAGAACCAGTCGGTGTCCCAACGCCACAGGTAGTCACGGACCGTGAGGTAGTCGACCCGGCGCTGCTGGATGGAGCGGTAATAGACGGCATTGCCCGTGTAGTCGGACGTGTACGGCGCCTCGTCGACCCAGCCACCGAGCGTCAGGTAGGCCTCCCCGGGGGCGAAGACGGTGCCGTCGAGGAACTCGACAGGTTCGCCGGCGTACGCGTGGTCGCCGACCACCTGCGCGATCGCAGCGGTCAGCGAGCCGAGGTCGTCGAACCGGATGTGTCGCAGGCGCACGAACGGTCGCACCGGCTCGAGATCGACCACCAGGCGCAGCGCGTACCCGAGCGTGCCGTAGGAGTTCGGGAAGGTCCGGAACAGGTCGGCGTCCGAGCCGTCGGGTCGGGCGACGACGACCTTCCCCTCCCCGGTCAGCACCTCGATCTCGCGCACCGACTCGTGCGGAAGCCCGCTGCGGAAGGACGACGACTCGATGCCGAGGCCCGAGACGGCGCCCCCCAGGGTGATGGTCTTCAGCTGTGGGACCACCGCGGGCATCAGCCCGTGGGCCAGGGTGACGTCGACGAGGTGCTCGTACGTCGTCATGGCCTGCACGTCCGCGGTCTGCGCCACCGGATCGATCGTCAGAACCCGGTCGAGCCCGGAGACGTCCAAGCCTGGCGCAGAGACGCGGCCACGGGGACGGAACAGGTTCGACGTCCGCTTGGCCAGCCGCACCGGTGACCCGGCCGGGATGGCCGCGTACTGCTCGACCAAGCGACGGCGAGCCTCCTCGTGCTCGAGCATGCGTAGATCGTATTCCCGACCCTCGCCGCACGGGCGATGTTGAGATCACATGGCAGCGGGGGTGAGATTCGAACCCCACGAACGGTTGCCCTTTGCGCGCTTTCAAGACGCTTCGACCACGTCTTCGTCCTAGTCCGCCCTGGCGCGCGCATCCCCGCCGACGGCATCGTCCTGGCCGGCACCGCCGATGTGGACGAGTCGATGGTCACCGGCGAATCCCGACCAGTCACCCGCACCGAAGGCGACCCGGTCATCGCGGGCACCGTCGCCACCGACAACGCCAGCCGGGTCCGGATCACCGCCGTCGGCGACGCAACCACCCTCGCCGCCATCCAGCACCTCGTCGCCGAAGCACAGGCCGCGTCGTCACGGGCCCAGTCGCTCGCGGACCGGGCGGCGGCGCCGTTGTTCAACTTCGCCGCCAGCGTCGGCGTCGTCACGTTCACCGTGTGGGCGCTGCTCGGCGACGTGAACGATGCCGTCACCCGAACCGTCACCGTCCTGGTCATCGCCTGCCCGCACGCCCTCGGACTGGCAATCCCTGGTCATCGCCATCTCGACCGAGCACGCGGCCGGGGCCGGCGTCCAGGTGAAGTCCCGACCCGCTCTCGAGCGTCTGCGCACCGTCGACGTCGTGTTGTTCGACAAGACCGGCAGCCTCACCAAGGGCGAGCCAGCCGTCTCCGGCGTGGCTGCCGAAGAGCTACCCGAGGACACCCTGCTGGCGCTGGCGGCGCCGTCGAGGCCGACAGCGAGCACCCGGTCGCCCGGGCCATCGTCCGCGCCGCCGACACGCGCATCCCCGCGCCCTCCGGCGCGGCGGCGGTGGGCAGCCGCACGGCTCGCCCGGTCGCGACCGACTTCACCTCGATGACTGGCCGCGGCGTCCATGCAGTCGCTACGGGGCCATCGTCGCCGTCGGCGGCCCCGCGCTGCTCCGCGAGACCGGCGGCCGGTGCCGGCCGAGGTCGAGGACGCAACCCGGGAGTGGGTCGAGCGCGGCGCGGCCGTCCTGGTAGTGATGCGCGACCGGCGGGTCGCCGTCGAGGACGAGGTCCGCCCCGAGTCCGGGCAGGCCGTCGACGCGCTGCACCGGCGCGGCCCGAAGGTCGCCCTGGTCATCGGCGACGACCACCGGGTCGCACACGCCGTCGCCGCCGAGCTCGGAATCGACGAGCCGCGCCGCGGTCTCCCCCGAGTACAAGGACTCCAAGGGCGGCGGGCTCCAGGCCCGCGGGCACAAGGTCGCCATGCGCGGATAACCGGCCGGCTGGTGTCGCGACCGGGCTCGCTAATTACTCGGTGACGGTGAATGTGAGCATCATGTTCGCCTCATGGTGCTCGGCGATGTGGCAGTGCGCCATCCAGGCGCCCAGGTGGGTCACGTCAAGCAGGATGTCGACCTGTTCGCCGGTGCGGACCAGGACGGTGTCCTTCCACACCAGGTTCGGTTCCGGGGTGCCGTCGCGGCTGAGGACGAGGAACCGGCCGGCGCCGTGGATGTGGAACGGGTGGTGCATGGGGTGGTCGCCAGCCATCTCGTTCAGCAGGCGGAGCTTGACCTGGTCACCGACCTTGAAGGTCCAGTCGATGTCGGTGTTCTCGGCGCCGGTGTCGCGGTCGACGAGCTTCCAGCGCATGTTGTCCGGCGTGGTGATGCGGTTGACCGCGACCATGTCGTCCTCCCACTCGATGCCGACGAAGGGCTGGTCGTGCGCCCCCTCGCCGTGGCCGCTGTGACCGGGCATGTCGTGGTCGGGCATGTCGTGGTCGGGCATGTCGTGGTCGGACATCTCGTCGTGCTCGGCGCGGGCGTGGTCGGCACCGGACCCGGACCCGGACCCGGACCCGGACCCGGACACCAGGGCCGCGGACACGAGCTTCATCCCGCACTTCGGGCAGGTGTCGGCCTGGTCGCTGGTCACCTCGGGGTGCATGGGACACACGTAGCCCGCCGGTGACTCGACGGGGAGCAGCTTCATCCCGCACTTCGGGCACTGCCCGGCGGTGTCGGAGACGACGTCGGGGTGCATCGGGCACGCGTACCTCGCTGCCCCCTCTGGCTCGGGCAGGTTCATCTCGGCGAGCAACGACAGCGTCTTGTCCGGCGCCGCCTCCAGGTACGGCTGGACTCGGGCGCGTTCGCCGACCATGTCGGGATTTGTGCGCAGCCTGTCGAACGGGTGGGCGAGCGGCTCGACGGGTTCCCCGCCGACAGTGACGGTGGCCAGGGGATGGACCCGGTCGGGTGTGCGGTGCTCGAGCCGGAGCCCGCCGGGCCGGTCGAACAGGACGTCGAGCACGACCCGCTCCGACGGAGCCAGCACCACCTCGTCGACGAACTCCTCCCGCTCGACACGCCCGCTGTCGCCGCCGACCAGCTTCACCCTGGCGCCGGGCACAGCGATGTTGAAGACGCGGGTGTTGGCGGTGTTCACCAGGTAGAACCGGACGACCTCGCCGGGGCGCGCGGACAGCGACAGGGCCGGGTCGCCGTTGGCGAGGAGCACCTCACCGAAGCGGCCCATCGCGACGTAGGTCGGCTGGTGCGGGTCGAACGGCGCGACCTGCCCGTCGTCGGCCAGCAGCACGTCGTCGAGGGTGACGACCAGCTCGCGGTGGGCCGGCGGCCAGTACGTCGGGTCGGAGGGCTGCACCACGATTGTGCCGGCGAGGCCCATTTCCAGGCCGTAGTCGCTGCGGATGTGCGGGTGGTACCAGTACAGCCCAGGGTCGGGGAAGTCCAGGACGGCGGTGAAGCGGCCGCCGACCGGGATGGGGTGCTGGGTGAGGTGGGTGCCGTCGTAGCGGTTGTCGACGCGCAGCCCGTGCCAATGCACGGTGGTGGGCACGTTGGCGTGGTTCTCGATGTGGACGGTGGCCCGTGTGCCTTGGGCGGCGCGCAGGATGGGGCCGGGAACAGAGCTGTTGTAGGCCAGCATCCGGACCGGCGCCCCGCCGAGGGTCTTGGCGACCTGGCCGATGCGCAGGTCGATGTCCTCGCTGGGCGCCAGGTCCAGCGTTTCGGTGTCGTGGGCCGGGGGGAGATCGGCGAGGTCAACGTCTCCGCGGGCGGCGGTCATGTCTCTGTCCTCCTCATGATGTCCGGGACGAGGGCGTAGGCGCGGACCGGCCAGGTGCCGACGCCGCGCCAGGCGGGCGGCGCGGCGTGCAGCCGGGCACCCCGGCTCGGGACGGCGCCGAGCCTGGTCAGGTGCTCGAGGACGAGCACGCCGGCCCCTAGCAGCTGGGTGTGCGCCGGGCGTGTCGGGTCGGCGAGGTCGTCGATGTTGACCGCGTCGATGCCGGCCAAGGCCGGTCGGTGCTCCATGAGCCAGGCGGCGCCGTCGCCGGTGAGAAATGGTGCGTCCACGCCGTATGCCTCGGTGCCCCACGCCTGGTCGCCGCCGGTGTGCAGCAGGACGGCGGCACCGACTAGCGCGCCGTCGGCCACGGCGTCGCCGTGGGCGGCGGCAAGTAGTTCGGCCCCGACGCCGCGGCCACCTGGTCGGGCGTCCACCACGAGGGTCGGCAGGTCCGCGACCGCCGAGAGCGGCAGGCTTGCGAGGTCCCCGCCGTCGGCGAACCGGTGGAACGGGCTGTCGAGGTAGGTGCCGGTGTTGCCCACCATGGTGACCCGGTCGATCTGGAAGTCCGTGCCGCTGGCCTGGCGGGACTCCTCTCGGGACCGGAACGGGTCCCAGGCCGGGCCGGGCAGGCCGGGATGGGTGAACATCCCGGCCTCGATGCGGTGGCTGAGGTCGAGCAGCTGGACGGTCATGTGGCGGAGGAACCGTTCGTGAGCGGCGTCGCGCGCCGGACGTATATCAACGTGAGCGCGACGGCTACGAGCGTCAAGGGCCAGCCGAGGATGAGCTTGCTAGCGGCCAGGAGACCGGCTTCGTCGGCGCGGTAGAAGCCGGCCTGCACCAGGGCGCGGGTGGCGTACACCGCGGCCCACCCGAGTGTGACGACGGCGAACGCGCGGCGCAGCCGGGTGTCGCTGCGCCAGCCTGAGTCGCGCCCGAACAGCGCGGCATGCACGAACCCGATCAGGGGGCGGCCCGCCACGATGGACGTGGCGAGGATGGCCGCCCAAGCCGCGTCGACGTAGATGCCGGGCAGGAAGAAGTCGCGCGCCTCTCCGGTCCGTGCGGCGAACACCGCGGCGATGGCGAGGCCGACGAGGCCGCGGAACGCCTGCTGCAGCGGTTCCCGGCGGGCCAGCCGCAGGGCGACCAGGGCGAGACCGGTCCCGACCGCGGTGGCGATGGCTGCCCGCAGCGCGTCCGGGCGGGCCATGAACGCCCCGGCGACGGCGTTGACCGCGACGAACCCAACCGGTGGCAGGGCGCCGTCGACGAAGCCGCGCCGTCCGCCGATGTAGCGGGCTACGCCGGGGCGAAGGGTAGGCAGGCCGGGGTCGTGCCCCATGCCGGCGCGAGGATGGAAGGTGCCTTTCATGACCCGGTCCCGTGCGTGATCTGGGTGGTGCCGATGCCCCGCAGACTCGCTGGCGCGACTGTCGGTCGCCTGTCCAGCGCCTGTCCCCGCCAGCGGGCGACGCCCGCGCTTAGCTCGTTTTCGCGAACGGCGG
>JBOGDX010000025.1:0-14047 GCA_050743225.1 Actinomycetes bacterium
GCGCGACGGCCGGCGCCGCGACGCCGACGGGCACCAGCGACAGAGCGACCGCGGCGAAAGTGGCACGGGAACGGCGCATGGGTCCAGGACCTCCCAGTCTGGTCGAAGCCCGGCGCAGCGGGCACGCGCACCCTAACTTCCCGACCATCGGGGAGAAAACCCTCCGAAGAGTGACTGATCAGCCTCTCCTGCACCGGGCCGGTCACCCACGGTCACGCTTGACAGCGGGACCCGCCGGTGGTCGGGTCCGGACATGAGCGACGAGTACGTCTCGGCAGGGCCCGACATCGACCTCGACGCGGTCGAGCGCGAGCGTGACCGGATCCGGGCGACCTACCTCCGCCCTGCCGGTGAGCGGCCCGCCTCGTCGGCCCGCGGGCTGCACCACTTCGCGCTGCTCAGCTCAGACGTGGAGCGGACGGTGCGCTTCTACCAGGATGTGCTGGAGTTCCCGCTCACGGACATCTTCGAGAACCGGGACTACAAGGGCTCCAACCACTTCTTCTTCGACATCGGCAACGGGAACCTGCTCGCGTTCTTCGACTTTCCCGGCCTGGACCTCGGGCCCTACGCGGAGGTGCTCGGCGGCCTGCACCACATCGCCATCTCGGTCACCCCCGAGCGGTGGGAGCACCTCAGGGGCAAGCTGGACCGGGCCGGCGTGGAGTACCAGCTGGAGAGCAAGGTGTCGGTCTACTTCCGTGACCCCGACGGGGCCCGGCTGGAGCTGCTGGCAGACCCGCTCGGCGAGATGTACGGCTCGAAGGTCCTCTGACCGCGGGGCGCGCGGTCAGCCCTGCGCGTCGTCCCCGTCTCCCCCGCCGGGGACCATGCCGTAGATCTCCTTGCAGGCCGGGCACACCGGGAACCGCTGAGGGTCCCGCCCGGGCACCCATACCTTGCCGCACAGGGCGATCACCGGGTCGCCGGACACCGCCGACTCGAGGATCTTCTCCTTGCGCACGTAGTGCGCGAAGCGCTCGTGGTCACCGTCCTCGTGCGCCGTGCGCGGGGTCGTCGCGACCTCTTGCTCGACCAGCGTGCCCGTGCCCCCGCCGAGGCCGGGCTGCTCGAGGCCGGGGCCTGCGGTGCCTGGCTCTGTCATGGCGCCGAGTCTAGGGCTGCCGGTCCAGGGCTGCCCGGTCTAGGGCTGTCGGCCACCCGATGGGTGTGGCGGCCGGGTCGCTCAGTTCAGCGACGGGTCGTCGAGGTAGGTCGAGACCATCGCCAGGTCCCCGCCCTGACGGCGGAGCACCGCGCGCCACAGCCCGTCGGGCGCCGCCGTGAAGGCGTCGTCGAAACCGCCGCCAGGCTCGGCCGGGACGACGTACCACGCCCCCTGGCCGAGCTCGTCCTCGAGCTGCCCGGCACCCCAGCCTGCGTAGCCCGCGAAGATGCGCAGCCGGGTCACCTCGGCGGCCAGCACCTCGGGTGGCGTGTCGAGGTCGACGAGCCCGAGGCGGCCCACGACCCGCCGCCAGCCCAGCGGCTCGGCGGCTTCGTCGGTGCCCGGCACCACGGCCAGGCCCAGCGCCGAGTCCAGCGCCACCGGCCCACCCCGGAAGAGCACCCCAGGCTCGCTGGCCAGGGGCTGCCAGGTGGGCAGCACCTCGGCGACGTCCACGGGTGTCGGCCTGTTGATGACCACACCGAGCGCGCCGTCCTCGTCGTGGTCGAGGACCAGCACGACGCTGCGCTCGAACGTGCCGTCACCCAGCTCGGGCGTCGCCACGAGCAGCCGGCCGGTGAGCTCAGCCACCGGGAACGGTGGGTGCTGCGCGCTCATGACGCCATGATGCCCGCGCGGCGAGCGTTCCGGTGAGCACCCCCGCCAAGTCGGCGACCACATCCGCGACGTCCCCGCTGCGCCGCGGCAGCAGGTACGCCTGCGCCAGCTCGCTGGAGACCGCATGGAGGCCCAGCGCGGGCAGCAGCCACCGCGCCGGGACCCCCGCGCGCAGCCCGGTCCAGGCGACGGCGGCGAAGACCAGGAGGTGCGCGACCTTGTCGAGATGGGGCAGGTCGCCGCCTGTCGACACCGGGCGCGGCCAGTAGAGCAGCGCCACGTTGGCCAGCACCGTCGCGACGAAGAGCACGAGGTCCGTACGACGGACAAAGCCGGCCTGGTCGGCCGTCACGTCTCCGGCTGCTCGTCGTCGGGCAGCATCGACGAGCCGGTCGCCTTGACGGCCGCGCTGACCGCCGCCGCAACGGTGTGGGACACCTCCGGGTGGAACACGCTCGGGACGATGTAGCTGGCGTGCAGCTCCTCCGGCAGCACCACGGCGGCCAGGGCGCGCGCGGCGGCGATGAGCATCTCGATGGTGATCGAGTGGCTCTGCGCGTCGAGCAGTCCGCGGAAGACGCCCGGGAACGCCAGCACGTTGTTGATCTGGTTGGGGAAGTCACTACGGCCGGTGGCCACGACACTCGCGTGCTCTGCGGCCGCGAGCGGGTCCACCTCGGGGATGGGGTTCGCCATCGCGAACACGATGCTGCCCTCTGCCATGGTGGCGATGTCGTCACCGGTGAGGATGTTGGGAGCCGAGACGCCGATGAACACGTCCGCGCCCGCAAGTGCCTCGCGAAGCCCGCCGGTGACGCCGTCGCGGTTGGTGCGCTCCGCGACCGTCACGAGGTCGGGAGGGAGCCCCGCCCGGCCGGCATGGATCACGCCGTCCTTGTCGGCGACGACGACGTGACGGGCTCCCGACTCCAGCAGCACCGCCAGGATCGCCATGCCGGCCGCCCCCGCGCCGCTCATCACGATGCGCACGTCCTCGAGTCGCTTGCCCACCACGGTGAGCGCGTTCAGAAGTGCCGCGAGGACGACGATCGCCGTCCCGTGCTGGTCGTCGTGGAAGACCGGGATGTCCAGCCTCTCCCGCAGCCGCCGCTCGATCTCGAAGCAGCGGGGTGCCGAGATGTCCTCGAGGTTGATGCCCGCGAAGCCCGGCGCCAGCACCTCGACGGTGCGGACGATCTCGTCGACGTCCTGGGTGTCCAGGCAGATCGGGAACGCGTCGATGCCCGCGAACCGCTTGAACAGCGCCGCCTTGCCCTCCATGACCGGCAGCGCCGGCACCGCGCCGAGGTTCCCCAGGCCGAGGACCGCGGACCCGTCGGTCACCACGGCAACCGTGTTGCGCTTGATGGTCAGCCGCCGCGCGTCGTCCGGGTTGTCGACCAAGGCCAGGCAGACCCGCGCGACCCCCGGTGTGTAGATCATCGACAGGTCGTCGCGGTTGCGGATGGGCATCTTGGGGTTCACCTCGATCTTGCCGCCGAGGTGCATGAGGAACGTACGGTCGGAGACCTTTCCGATCGTCACGCCGTCGACCCGCGACAGCGCCTCGGTCAGCCGCTGCGCATGCGCCGTGTCGGTCGCGGCGCACGTGACGTCGATCCGCAAGGACTCGGCGCCCGAGGCCGTCACGTCCAGCGCCGTGACAACACCCCCGGCCTGCTCGACGGCGTGCGTCAGCTGGCTGACCGCGTTGCCGCGCGCGGGCACCTCCAGACGCACGGTGATCGAGTACGAGATGCTGGGCTGGGTCGCCATACACCTGATCGTGTCAGACCGTCGACGACGCAGTGAGTCGCGTCACCCTCGCAGCCTCGGGTGGTCAAGACCGGTGGTGCAGGTACCGATACTTGGCGTCGAAAGGTTTGGCCGCGTCCCCTCAGGCAAGAACCAGCAGCGGAAGGTGATCACGATGATGTTCGCAGCGCTGCTCGCGCCGTTCGGTCTGCTCGCCCTGCTCCTCGGCATGGAGCGTCTCGAGCGTTGGACCGTCCGCGACAACTAACGAGCACTGACAGCAGCGAGCACCCCTCAGCGGCTCGGCAGCCGCACCACGGTCACGAAGAAGTCGTCGATCTGCCGCACCACCTCAATGAACCGCTCGAAGTCCACGGGCTTGGTGACGTAGGCGTTCGCGTGCAATGAGTAGCTGCGCAGCACGTCGTCCTCGGCCTCGGACGTCGTGAGCACCACGACCGGGATGCTGGAGAGCTCCGGATCGGACTTGATCGCCTGCAACACCTCTCGCCCGTCCATTCGGGGCAGGTTGAGGTCCAGCAGCACAAGGTCGGGTCGCGGCTTGTCGGCGAAGTCCCCTTCTCTCCGCAGGAAGGCCATCGCGTCAACGCCGTCGTCCACGACGTGCAGCTTGTTGGCCAGCTTGTGGTCCTGGAACGCCTCGCGCGTCATCATCACGTCACCCGGGTCGTCCTCCACGAGCAAGATCTCGATCTGCCGCGCCGGCTGATCCGTCATCCGAGGTCCTTCCGTGCGTCCTGGTGTCGTTCGATCCGTTGGCCACCTGCTCGCCGCTGACGGGCAGCGTCCAGCAGAACATGGACCCGGCGCCCTCGGCCGTCGTGGCCAACCACAGCCTGCCGCCGTGGTACTCCACGATCTTCTTGCACATCGCCAGCCCGATGCCGGTTCCGCCGTACTCGTCGCGCCCGTGCAACCGCTGGAAGATGACAAAGATCTTGTCCTCGTACCCCGGGTCGATCCCGATGCCGTTGTCGCGGCAGGAGAACTCCCACATGGCGTCGTCGCCCGGCGAGCGTCGCACGCCGATGTGTACGCGGGGCAAGCTCGCCGACCGGAACTTGATGGCGTTGCCGACGAGGTTCTGCAGCAGCTGCACAAGGAGGCCGGATTCGCCGTGCACCGTGGGCAGCGGGTCGTGGGTGACCACTGCTCCTGACTCCTCGATGGCGGCCGCGAGCTGGCGCAGGGCCTGCGCCGTGACCTGCTCGAGCTCCACATCGGCGAACGCGCTGGTGTGCCGACCGACCCGAGAGAACGCGAGCAGGTCGTTGATCAGCTGCTGCATGCGCTTCGCGCCG
This sequence comes from Actinomycetes bacterium, assembly GCA_050743225.1. Lineage (GTDB taxonomy): Bacteria > Actinomycetota > Actinomycetes > JACCUZ01 > JACCUZ01 > JBOGDX01. The sequence continues at coordinate 4,864 of JBOGDX010000025.1, forward strand.
TCGACAGCGAACTCGATGTACTGCTCGCCGCGCTCGTCCAGCTGCCCCTTGTAGCGCCGTTCGATCAGCTGGCAGAAGCTCGCCACCTTCCGCAGCGGCTCTTGCAGGTCGTGGGAGGCGACGTAGGCGAACTGCTCGAGCTCGGCGTTGGACCGGAGCAGGTCCTCCGCCTGCTCCTCCACCGTCGCCCGGGCCCGCAGTGCCTCGGCGCGGGAGCGCTCGGCCTGCATGACCTCCCGCGCGATCCGGCCGCGCATCCGCTCGATCTGTTGGGCAAGGACGCGGATCTCATCCGGCGCCTCCTCGATCGCGACCCGGCGTGACAGGTCGCCCCCCTGCACCCGCTCGACCTCCACGCCGAGCGCCTCCAGCGGGCGGGTCACCCATCGGCGCAGCGCGACCCAGACACCGGCCGCGAGACAGACGAGCAGCACCAGGCCGAGGGCGAGCACCGTGAACAGGATCGCGAGATCCCGGCGCAGCTCGTCCACGCTGTCCTGCCTCAGCCGTTCCACCTCGTCGCGGTAGGCCTGGCTCGCCGTGAGCACCTGCTCGAAGCGGCGCTGGCTCTCCGACAGCGTCGCGGCGTCGACGATGCCGCCCCGGTCCAGCCGGGCCAGCGCGGGGTCCACGACCTCGCTGCGCCACTGCGCGACCCGCTCGCCGACCTCCTCCCCCCTCGCGCGCAAGGTCGGCAGGTCCAACTCGACGCGGGCCAGACGGTCGGTTGCTTGCGCCGCCGACTGCAGCCCCCGCTCGTAGCGCACCCGGGACGACTCGTCACCGGTCATCGCGAGCTCCTGGAACCCGGCCTCCTGGTCCACGAGGGCCTGGTTGAGGTCGGTCGAGGACGAGTACGCGGCGAACAGCTCGTCCACGACCCGCTGCTGTGCGCCGTAGAGCCGCACGGAGGCCGTCACGGCCGCGGCGGACGCGATGACGGCGACCACTGCGAGCCCGGCGAAGGTCAGCAGCAGCCGTCTCCGCAGGGTGGAGGTCACGCCCAGCCCGCCCAGCACAGCATCAGCACCGCGACGTCGTCGGTCAGCTCCCCGCCGTTGCGCTCCCGAACCTCGTCCAGCAGAACGGGGGCGAGCCGGTCGTCGGTGGGGCGCTGTTCAGCCTGGCCCACCAGCCGGGCGAGCAGGGTGTAGAGGCCGTCCTCGCCGAGCCGGTGACCGGGCGCCTGCCCGTCGAAGCCCTCGACCAGACCGTCGGTGAACAGCATCAGCCGCGTGTCGCGGCCGACGGGAACGTCCACGCCCTCCCATGAGGCGCCGTCGAGGATGCCGAGCGCGACGCCGGTCGCCTCCTCGGGGACGGGGCGCACCGTGCTGCCTTCGATCAGGACCGGAACGGGGTGCCCCGCGAGCCAGAACCTGGCGGTCCCACGATCCGGGTCCACCCGGACCATGGCGACGGTCGCGAACACCTCGTCGGAGGCGCGCTCGGTGACCAGGACGTCGTGCATGACCGCGAACACCGTCTCCGGGTCGGCACCGGACACGATCAGGGTGCGCCACGCGATGCGCAGGCAGACGCCGGTCGCGGCCTCGTCCGGGCCGTGACCGGCCACGTCGCCGATCAGCGCGAACACCGAACCGTCGGCGCACTCCACCACGTCGTAGAAGTCGCCGCCCAGCAGTGACTGGTGGCCGCCGGGCTGGTAGAGGCGGTGCACCTCGAACCCGCGGTTCGACACCAGGGGCGGCGGGAGCAGCCCCCGCTCGAGACGCGCTTGCTCCGCCGCCCGGGCCTCCGAGGCGTAAAGCCGGCGCACCGACTCGTCCGCCCGCTTGCGCTCGACCGCGTAGCGGACGGCACGGGTCAGCAGCTGTCCGTCGATGGTGCCCTTGACGAGGTAGTCCTGCGCCCCGGCGGCCACGGCCTGCATCCCGCGGAACTCGTCGGCGAGCCCGGTCAGCACCAGCACCGCCCGGGTGGGGGCCAGGTCCAGCACCGTGCTCAGGGCATCGAGGCCGGCGGCGTCCGGGAGCCCCAGGTCGAGCAGGACGCAGTCGACGTCGCCGGGCAGCATGAGTTCGGCCTCGGCGAGCGACCGCGCACGCGTCAGCTCGACGTCCGCGCCGGCGTCCAGCAGGAGCTCCCGGACCAGGAAGGCGTCCCCCTCGTCGTCCTCGACCAGCAGCACCCGAACGAGGGCGGACGTCCGGCTCGGCTCCATGCCCGACGACGACGCCTCGGCCTGCTGGGCGGTCAGCTCCTCGGCGCTCAGGTCAGGGCCCCCGGCCAGGCCATCGCCGCCCGGCCGTCGATCTGGGCTATGCACTCGGACAGGTACCACCGGCGGAAGTCGACCACGTCCGCGGGAGGGGCGAGGGTCAGCAGCGCCCCGGCGCGGCAGAAGTCGTCCGTCTCGTCGAGCATCGCGTCGAGCTCGCGGCAGGCGTCCGCAGCCGACGGAGGGATGTGGACCGTCAGGTCGCGGGAGACCTCCCCGCGCCGCAGCGCCTCCTCGCGCTCGATCTCGTGCTGCTCCTGGCGCGCGTAGCGCCGGCCAAGGGCATCGATGAGCGCCAGCATGCGCGTCGGCACGTCGTGGGACAGCTCGGCACTGGCCAGCAGCGCGAACTCCCGGAAAACCTCTTCGTAGTGCTCGTTGGCCCGGCTCCCGACCCGAAGCGGGTAGCGGAGCAGGTGCACGTCCACCAGCCGCTCCTGCTGCGGCGCCGGCTCAGAGGTCACCGTTGACCTCCAGCAGGTCGTCGGCGAAGGACTCCCACATGGCCTCGCTCGGTGAGCCGACCTCGAACCACACGACCTTCCCGCCCGCAGCGGTGTGGTCGACGCCCCAGGCCATGGCGAGCCGGTCGAGCAGGCGCAGCCCGCGACCCGTGCCGGACTCCACCCGGAAACGGTGCACCCTGGGCGGGACGATCGATGCGTCGTGCACCTCCACCCGGGCGACCCCTGCGCGGTCCGCCACCACGAGCCGGATCACGCTCCGGGCGTGCAGCACGGCGTTGGTCACCACCTCGGACACCAGCAGCACGACGGTGTCGATGTCGCTGCTGCTCCCCCGCAGTGCGTTCCGCACGAACCGGCGCGCCTGCGGAACGCTGTCCGACGACGGCGGCAGCTCCAGCTCGTTCACCCCGACAGGCTAGCGCCGGCAGCAGGAGAGCGAGGTCAGGCACCGCGGGCACGGCGGGCCCGGTCGCGAGCCGCCTTCGCCGCCTCGATGCGCTCGCGTCGCTCGGCACGGTCCAGAGCGGCCGCCTCATCGGGCGTGGGAGCGGTGCCGCCGAGGCGGACCGGCTGCCACCAGGAGTCGTGCGGTCCGGCCGGCCGGTCGACGTACGCCTCCTGCGCCTCGTGCAGCAGACCCTCCAGGCGCTCGCGCAGGTCGGCGGTGGCCGACGCCGCGTCGGCGTCCCGGCTGACCCGGAACGACTCCCCGACGAGCACTGTGATCGGGGTGCGGGTCCGGCCGAGCCGCTTCGGCCGGCCCTTGGTCCAGACCCGCTGCGAGCCCCAGACCACTGTCGGGAGCACCGGCACGTCCGCCTCGACCGCCATCCGGACCGCGCCCGCCTTGAGGTCCTTGAGCTCGAACGACCGGCTGATCGTCGCCTCGGGGAACACGCCGACGATCTCGCCGGCCCGCAACGCGTCGACGGCGCACCGGTAGGACCCCGCGCCGGCCTCCCGGTCGACCGGGATGTGGTGCATGCCACGCATCAGGGGCCCGCTCAGCTTGTGGTCGAAGACCTCCTGCTTTGCCATGAAGCGCACCAGCCGGCCCGCGGGCGTGGCGGCGAGCCCCGCGTAGGTGAAGTCCATGTATCCGACGTGGTTGATCGCCATCACCGCCCCTCCCGTGCGGGGCACGTGCTCGGTCCCGCGAAGCGTGAAGCGCAGCCCCTGCGCCGCGAAGACGCCGCGGGCGAGAGCGATCACCGTCGGGTAGACGAGCTCCGCCACGTCAGTGAGTGACCTCGAGGGCGTCGAGGAGCCGGGCCACGGCGTCATCGACTTCTCCCGAGCCACTGACGACCAGGTCCGGGTTCTCGGGCGGTTCGTACATCTGTCCGACGCCGGTCATGTTCGGGAGGGTGCCCGCCTTGGCCTTCGCGTAGAGGCCCTTCGGGTCGCGCTCCACCACGACGTCGGACGGCGTGTCCACCCACACCTCGAGGAAGTCGCCCTCGCTGAAGAGACCCTTGGCCGCGCGGCGGTCGCCGCGGAACGGCGACACGAGGGACACGACGACGATCAGGCCCGCGTCGAGCATGAGGCGGGCCGTCTCGGCGACGCGCCGCACGTTCTCGGCGCGGTCCTCGGGCGTGAAACCGAGGTCCTTGTTCAGCCCGGTGCGCACGCCGTCGCCGTCGAGAACGTAGGTGTGCAGCCCCATGCCGTGCAGCTTGCGCTCCAGGGCATCGGCGATGGTCGACTTGCCGGCGCCTGGCAGGCCGGTCAGCCACAGCACGCGCGGTCGCTGCCCCTTCAGCCGGGCGCGCGCCTCCATGTCGACGGTGAATGCGTGCGGGACGACGTTGTGCGCGCGCCGGAGGGCGTGCCGGACGAGCCCCGCGGCGACCGTGTCGCGGCTGACCCGCTCCACGAGGAGGAAGCCGCCGGTGTCGCGGCAGAGGCCGTACGGGTCCAGCGGGACCGGGGTGTCGGTCGCGATCTCGACGTGGCCGATGTCGTTCATCTTGAACGTGCGCGCCGCCATCTCCTCGCCGGTGACGACGTCGCGGCGGCCGCGGATCGCGGTCACGACGGCAGGCACCGCGAGCGAGCCCGCCATGAGCAGGTAGGACCTGCCGTGACGAAGCTCCTCCTCGCCGGTCCAGACGAGGTCGGCGGCGAACGCGGTCGCCGGACGCGGGAAGTGATCGGCGGCGAGCCCCTCGGCGGGCGCTACGAGCAGGTCGCCGCGGGTGACGTCGGTCTCGGTCTCGAGCGTCAGCGTGACGGCATCTCCCGCGCGCGCCTCCTCGACGTCCTTGTCACCGTTCAGCACACGCTCGACCGTGGTGGCCGGCCCCTTGGCGTTGACCACGACCTTGTCGCCCGGCCGCACCAACCCGGCGACCACGGTGCCGGCGTACCCACGGAAGTCATCGGCGCGGACCACGATCTGCACCGGCATCCGGAACGGCGCCTTGGTCTGGTCCTCGGAGGCCGCGGGCCGCCAGGACGTCAGCGTCTCCAGGACCGTGGGCCCGTGGTACCACGGCATCTCGGTCGAAGGCTCGATGACGTTGTCACCGGTGAGCGCGCTGACCGGCACCACCTCGACCTCCTCGAGGTCGAACCGGGCGGCGGCCGAGCGCACCTCCCCGGCGTACTCCTCGAACGTCACGTGCTGGTAGCCGACCGCGTCCATCTTGTTTATGGCGACGATGACCGTCCGGACGCCCATCAACGCGCAGACCGTGAGGTGGCGGTGGGTCTGCGGCCGGATGCCGCGGGTGGCGTCGACGAGCAGGATCGCGATGTCCGCCGTGGACGCCGCCACCGACATGTTGCGCGTGTACTGCTCGTGGCCGGGCGCGTCGGCGATGATCGCCCGACGGCCGGACGGCAGGTAGAGGTGGCGGTAGGCCACGTCGATCGTGATGCCCTGCTCGTGCTCGGCCTCCAGCCCGTCGGTGAGCATCGAGAAGTCGATCTCGCCCTTGGGGATCGTCGAGCCGCTGCGCCGCGTGGTGCGCGCGTAGTCGAGGATGTCGTCGGGGATGCTGTCGGTCCCCGCCAGCAGCCGGCCGATCAGGGTGGACTTGCCGTCGTCGACCGACCCGCAGGCCACGACGCGGACGATGGGGTGCTCGGCGAGGGCTTCGCGGACCGTCTCGGTCGTCGTCATCTCAGAAGTACCCCTCGGTCTTCTTGCTCTCCATCGACCCGCCGCCCTCGCCGTCGATCAACCGGCCAGCGCGCTCCGACCGACGGTCGACGAGCATCTCCGCCAGCAGGTCGTCGAGGTTGTCGGCCTGCGACTCCACCGCCGCCGTCAGCGGGTAGCAACCGAGGGTCCGGAAGCGCACGCTGCGCATCTGCGGCTGCTCGCCGTCTCGCAGCGGGAAGCGCTCGTCGTCGACCATGATCAGCTGGCCGTCCCGCTCGACGACCGGTCGCTGCTTCGAGAAGTACAGGGGCACGACGTCGATCTGCTCGCGCTGGATGTAGCGCCACACGTCGAGCTCGGTCCAGTTCGACATCGGGAAGACCCGCATGGTCTGGCTCTCGGCGAGCTGGGTGTTCGCGGTGCGCCAGAACTCCGGCCGCTGCTTGCGCGGCTCCCACCGGTGACCCGGCTCTCGCAGGGAGAACACCCGCTCCTTCGCCCGCGACCGCTCCTCGTCGCGACGGGCCCCGCCGAACGCCGCGTCGAAGCCGCCCTCGTCCAGGGCCTGGCGCAGCGCCACCGTCTTCATGATGCGGGTGTACTCGTGCGTGCCGTGGGTGAAGGGCGTCACGCCGTCTGCCCTGCCCTCGGGGTTCGTGTGCACCTTGAGGTCGAGGCCGAGCTCGCGCGCCCTGCGGTCGCGGAACTCGATCATCTCGTGGAACTTCCAGGTGGTGTCGATGTGCAGCACCGGGAACGGGACCTTCCCTGGTGCGAACGCCTTGACGGCCAGGTGCAAGAGGCAGGACGAGTCCTTGCCGATGCTGTAGAGCATCACCGGTCGGCGGAAGGCGCCGGCGGCCTCGCGGAAGACGTGGATGGCCTCGGCCTCGAGGGCATCGAGGACCGCGTCGGGGGCGATCGCGGTCTGCGCGGCAGACGACATGTGGCAGGGACCTTTCGCACCTGGTGAGAAGGGCAGCGGCCATTGTGCCCGCAGCACGCCGAGGCGCCCAATCCGGCGCCGCGCCGACGATCGCCAGCGACCTATCGGGAGGGTTCGCTGTGGGCGTACCTCGGCCTGCCTGGACGTCCGGAATCTCCGTTGCACGACGCCGGTTGACGGTCCTAGCGTACGTACGAAACGAAACCGTTTCGTTCCCCTTTCTGCCCCAGGAGCTGCCCGGATGCCCGTCACCGGCCGGGACACCGCGATCTGCGACGCGGCCCTCGCCCTGCTCGCCGAGGTCGGCTACGACCGGATGAGCATGGACGCCGTCGCTGCCCGGGCACAGGCCAGCAAGGCGACGATCTACCGGCACTGGCCGGGCAAGCGAGAGCTGGTGCTCGAGGCCCTGCGCGGCCGGACCGAGCGATGCTCCGTGCCACGGGACACCGGCACCCTCCGCGGCGACCTGACCGACCTGTTCCGGTGCATGGCCCGCGACGCCAGCGACGACGACGCCGAGCTCATGGCCGGGGTGCTGCGGGCCATGCGCAGCGCCCCGGAGCTGGGCGACTGCGTTCGCCACCACGTCGTCGAGAGCAAGGCGGCCGGCCTGCGGCTGGTCGTCGACCGGGCCATCACCAGGGGGGAGCTCGGCCCCGCCGCGGACGCCGACCTCGCCCACGAGGTGGCCTCGGCCATGTGGTTCCAGCACGTCCTCGTTGTCGGTGGTCCCGTGGACGATGACTTCATCACCCACGTCACCGACGACGTCCTCATCCCGCTGCTGACACGCGGCAGCCCAGACCCGACCCCTCAGGAGACGAAGTGACCGACACCACTCGCGCCGCCGAGTCCGAAGACGCGATGGAGCCTGCCGCCCCACCCGATCCGCGGCGGTGGCTGGCCCTCGCCGTCATCGCGGTGGCACAGCTGATGATCGTGCTCGACGCGTCGATCGTGAACATCGCGCTGCCGTCAGCCCAGGCGGAGCTCGGCATCACCGACGCCAACCGGCAGTGGGTCGTCACGGCCTACACCCTCGCGTTCGGAGGCTTGCTGCTGCTCGGCGGCCGGATCGCCGACTACATGGGCCGCAAGCGCACGTTCATCATCGGCCTGATCGGCTTCGCCTTCGCGTCCGCACTGGGCGGTCTCACGCCCAACCAGGAGCTGCTCTTCGCCTCCCGTGCGCTGCAGGGCGCGTTCGCGGCGCTGTTGGCGCCCGCGGCGCTGGCCCTGATCGCCGTGACGTTCACCGAGGCCCGGGAGCGCGCGAAGGCCTTCGGCGTCTTCGGTGCGCTGGCCGGCGGGGGCGCCGCCATCGGGCTCGTGGTCGGCGGCACGCTGACCGAGTACGCCGACTGGCGCTGGTGCCTGGGGGTCAACGTGCCGATCGCGATCGGCACCGCCCTGGCCGCGATGCCTCTTGTCCACGAGAGCAAGGCGCACGGCGACACGCGGTACGACGTGCCCGGAGCCGTCCTCGGGACGCTGGGCCTGGTCTCCCTGGTCTACGGCTTCACCGAGGCCGCGAAGCCCGACGTCGGCTGGACCGCGGGGAGCACGCTCGGCTTCCTGCTGCTCGCGGGCGCGCTGCTGGTCACGTTCGTGATCGTCGAGACCGGCGTGCGGAACCCGTTGCTGCCGCTGAAGATCGTGCTCGACCGCAACCGCGGCGGCTCCTACCTGCTCTTCCTGCTGCTCGCGGCCGGGCTGTTCGCCATGTTCCTGTTCCTGACGTTCTACCTGCAGGTCGTGCTCGGCTACAGCCCGTTGAAGTCGGGCCTGGCCTTCCTGCCGTTCAGCCTCGGCATCATCGTCACCGCAGGGCTGGTGGCCCAGCTGTTGCCCCGCGTCGGCCCGCGCCCCCTGATGCTGGTCGGTCTGGTCATGGCCACGGCCGGGATGTTCTGGCTGATGCGGATCGAGCCGGACACGGCCTATCTCACCCACGTCCTGCCTCCGATGATCGTGATGAGCGTCGGCATGGCCGGCGTGTTCATCCCGGTGTCCACCACGGCATTGGTGGGGGTCGGGGGGCACGACGCGGGCATCGCGAGCGCCGTGCTCAACACCTCGCAGCAGGTCGGCGGGTCACTGGGGCTGGCGCTGCTCAACACGCTCTACGCCGGGGCGGTGACCGACTTCATGACCGACAACCGGCTGCAGCCGGTGCCGACACCGTTCGGCCTGCAGCCGCCGGCCGAGGCCCTGGTCCACGGCTACACAACATCGTTCTTCTGGGGCGGCGTGCTGATGCTCGGCGCGCTTGTCGTGGGCGCCATCTTCATCAACGCCCACAAGGAGGACATCCCCGCCGACCCGGCGCTGGCCGCGGCCGGCTGACCCGCCCGCTCATCCTGCCCGGCCTTGGCGGGGCAGGATGAGCGGCATGCCGACGAGCCGGGTGGCCG
>JBOGDX010000026.1:0-13221 GCA_050743225.1 Actinomycetes bacterium
TGACCGCGCTGTGCATGGTCTACCTGCTCCGGATCCGCCCCGAGGCCGGGCGGTTGCGTGCCCTGGTCGGGCTGCTGCTGCTGCTCGAGGTCGGCATGCTCGGGACCTTCGTGGCGCTCGACCTCCTGTTGTTCTTCGTGTTCTTCGAGGTCGTGCTGGTGCCGATGTGGTTCGTCATCGCGCAGTGGGGTGACGACGCGATGCCGGGAGGCCGGCGGCGCGCCGCGAACCTGTTCATCCTCTACACGCTGCTCGGCAGCGTCGTGATGCTGATCGGCATGCTGCTGGTCGGCGCCCAGGCCGGCACGTTCGACATGGTCGAGCTCGCCGAGCGCCAGGGCACCGACATGTCGCGTGGCATCCAGGTGCTGGCCTTCCTGGCCCTCGGGCTCGGATTCGCGGTGAAGACCCCGATGTGGCCGCTGCACTCGTGGCTGCCGGACGCGCACACGGCCGCGCCGACCGTCGGGTCCGTGCTGCTCGCCGGCGTGCTGCTGAAGATGGGGACCTACGGGTTCGTGCGCATCGCGCTGCCGGTCGTGCCCGAGGGTGCCGAGGTCGTGGCGCCCTACCTGGCCACGCTGGCGGTCGTCGGCATTCTCTACGGCTCGTTCGCCTGCCTCGCCCAGCGTGACCTCAAGCGCCTCGTCGCGTTCTCCTCGATCGGACACATGGGCTTCGTGCTGCTGGGCATCGCGACCCTCACGCCGGTCGGCGTCAACGGGGCGCTCTACGCCAACATCGCCCACGGGCTGATAACCGGGCTGCTGTTCTTCCTCGCCGGCGCCGTCAAGGACCGGCACCACACGGCGGCCATGGACGTTCTCGGCGGCGGCCTGTACCAGCGCATGCCGACGCTGGGTGCGCTGCTGGCGTTCGCCGCGATCGCCAGCCTCGGCCTGCCCGGGCTGGCCGGGTTCTGGGGGGAGATGCTGGTGCTGCTCGGGGCGTTCGAGCCTCACGGCTCGCTGCCGCGCGGCTACTACCTCGTCCTGATGGTGCTGGGCGGCGTCGGCGTGGTGTTGACGACGACCTACTTCGTCGCGCTGTTGCGCCGGGTGACCCAGGGCACCAGCTTCACGGCGTGGCGTGACGCGGTGCTGATGCGCGACGCGAGCACGCACGAGCTGGTCGTGTGGGCGCCGGTCGTGGCGCTGGTCGTGGTGCTCGGGCTGTGGCCGGGGTGGCTGCTGGACGCCAGCGATCCCGTCGTACGCACTCTCATCGGTGGCCCGGGATGAGCACCAGCCTGGTCCAGTCCATCAACTACCTCGCCATCGCGGCACCGCTGCTGGTGGCGCTCCTGGCCGTCACCGTGCTCGTCGCCGACACGCTGCTGCCGCCGGCGCGACGGCAGGTCACCGGCTGGGTCGCGGCGGGAGGGCTCGCGGTCGCGGCCGCGCTCCTGCTGCCGCTGGTTGGCGACCGGCGGACGACGTTCTGCGTGGCCGGCGAGGGGCTGCTGCTGCCCGCGTGCTCCTACGTCGTCGACGACCTGACCCTGGTCTTCCAGGCGCTGGTGCTGGGCGGCGCGGTCGTGTGCGTGCTGCTCTCACTCGACACCGTGCGCGACAGCGCGATCCCGGCGGGGGAGTACTTCTTCCTGCTGCTCTGCTCGGTGTCCGGCGCCCTGACGCTGGCCGCCAGCCGCGACCTGCTGACGCTCGTCGTCGCGCTCGAGGTCGTCTCCCTGCCGGCGTTCGCGCTGGTCGCGCTGCGCCGCTTCGACAGCAGGTCGGCCGAGGCCGCCCTGAAGCTGTTCCTGGTCTCCGTGGTCTCGACCGCCGTGATGCTCTTCGGGCTCAGCCTGGTCTACGGCGTCACCGGTCAGGTCCACCTGGCGCGCATCGCCACCGCCCTCGACGACCCCGGCATCCGGGGGCCGGCACTGGTGCTGGGTGTGACCCTGGCGCTGGCCGGGTTCGGCTTCAAGGTCGCGGCGGTGCCTTTCCACTTCTGGGCCCCGGACACGTACGAGGGGGCGCCGGTTCCCATCGCCGCCTACCTGTCGGTCGTGTCCAAGGCGGCCGGCTTCGTGGGTCTTGCGCTGCTGTTGACCGAGGGCTTCGCGCCGTACGCCGACGTCTGGGGCCCGGCGGTCGCCGTCGTGGCTGCCGTGACGATGACGGTCGGCAACCTGGCAGCGCTGCGGCAGCGGCACGCGGTGCGGCTGCTGGCCTGGTCGTCGGTGGCGCAGTCGGGCTACATGCTCGTCCCGCTCGGCTCGGCCGCCGTGGGGGAGGTCGACCGGGTGCTGCCGGCGACGGTCGCCTACGTGGTCGCCTACGGGGTCATGAACCTGGGGGCGTTCGCCGTCGTCACGCTGGTCGGCCGCCACCGCGAGGCCAACCGGCTCACCGACTACCGCGCGCTCGCGCGCACCGAGCCGCTGTCCGCCTTCGCCCTGGCCTTCGCCCTGGCCTGCCTGGCGGGTCTGCCGCCCGGGCTGCTGGGCCTCTTCGCCAAGGTTGTGGTGTTCCAGGCGCCGGTCGACCAGGGCACCGGGTGGCTGGCCGTCGTCATGGCGGTCAACGTGGTGCTCGGCCTCTACTACTACCTGGCCTGGGCTGCTGCTCTCTATGCGCGGCAGGACCCGACCGACGCGGCCGAGCCGCCGCCGTCGTACCGCATCTCCTGGTCCGACGGTGTCGCCATCGGCATGACGCTCGGCGCGGCCCTGTGGCTGTCCGTGGTTCCCGACCCCATCCTCCGCTTCGGCAGCTGACTGCACCCCGGGAACGAGGTCGGCGGACCGGGCGTTCTCGACCTGGACGACCCCACCACCGCCGGAGGACCAGCCCCGTGCACCGCCACGCGAACGGCGTCAAGACCGCCGCTCTGCTCGCGCTCCTGTCCGGCCTGATCCTGCTCGCGGGCCGGTGGCTCGGCGGCAGCAGCGGCCTGACGATCGCGTTCCTGATCGCCCTCGCGACCAACGGCATCGCGTACTTCTTCAGCGACCGGATGGCGCTGCGCTCGATGCGCGCGCGTCCGGTGAGCGAGGCCGAGCAGCCGGCGATGTACCGCATCGTCCGTGAGCTCTCCACCGCCGCGCGCCAGCCGATGCCGAGGCTGTACATCTCCCCGACCCAGGCCCCGAACGCCTTCGCCACCGGCCGCAACCCGCGCAACGCGGCCGTCTGTTGCACCGAGGGGATCCTGGGCATCCTCGACGAGCGCGAGCTGCGCGGGGTCCTCGGCCACGAGCTGGCCCACGTCTACAACCGCGACATCCTGATCAGCTCGGTGGCCGCCGGGCTGGCCAGCGTGATCATGTACCTCGGGTACCTCGCCTGGCTGCTGCCCATCGGTCGCAGCAGCGACGACGACGGACCGGGCCCGCTCGGGGCGCTCGCCGTGCTGATCCTCGGCCCGGTCGCCGCCGGGCTGATCCAGATGGCGATCAGCCGGTCCCGCGAGTACCAGGCCGACGCCTCCGGGGCGCGGGTGACCGGCGACCCGCTGGCGCTGGCCAGCGCGCTGCGCAAGCTCGAGCTGGGCACCCGTGCGCTCCCGCTCCCGCCCGAGCCGAACCTGCAGACCACGAGCTCTCTGATGATCGCCAACCCGTTCCGCCGCGAAGGCATGTCGAGCTGGTTCTCCACCCATCCGCCGATGGCCGAGCGCATCGCCCGGCTCGAGCAGCTGGCCGGCTACCAGCGCTGACCTAACCCCGCGGAATCGACCACGTATGGCAGGCGGGCGGACACCTCAGCAGGCGTGCCGACCTGCTGAACCGTCCGTACGCCTGCTGAAGCAGTCGCGTACGAGGGGGCGCGCCCCGGCCGGCGCCCTCGATGCCGCCCCGCCTACCCGCCGCCCCGCCCGGTTTCCGGCCGCGGTCAGCGGTAGTTGACGAACTGGACCGCGAAGTCGAGGTCTTGGCCCTTGATCAGGGCCTGCACGGCCTGCAGGTCGTCGCGGCTCTTGGAGCTCACCCGCAGCTCGTCGCCCTGCACCTGCGCCTTGACCGACTTCGGGCCCTCGTCGCGAATGATCTTCGATACCTTCTTCGCGTTGTCCTGCGAGATCCCCTGCTCGAGCTCCGCGACCAGCCGGTACTCCTTGCCGGACAGCTGCGGGTCCCCCGCCTTGAGCGCCTTCAGCGAGATCCCGCGCTTGACGAGCTTCGTCTCGAACACGTCGAGGATCGCCTTCACGCGCTCCTCCGTGTTCGCCTTCATCTCGACCTTCTCGCCCGACCAGGCGATCGCCGCACCGACGTTCTTGAAGTCAAAGCGCTGGGAGATCTCCTTGCCGGCCTGGTTCAACGCGTTGTCGACCTCCTGGCGGTCGACCTTGCTCACGATGTCGAAGGAGGAGTCAGCCATGCGCGGCACGCTATACGACGTACGACGGGCAGCGACCCGGCCTGCGACGGGTGGGTTCGAGTGCAGGCGTCACACGAGGCGACGCGCGTTGGCCCAGCGGGTCAGCTCGTGACGGTTCGACAGCTGCAGCTTGCGCAGCACCGCCGACACGTGGGTCTCGACGGTCTTCACCGAGATGAACAGCGCCTTGCCGACCTCCTTGTACGTGTAGCCGCGGGCGATCAGCCGAAGGACCTCCCGCTCCCGCTGCGAGAGGCGGTCGAGGTCCTCGTCGACCGTGGCGACGTCGGTGGTCGCGGCGAACGCGTCGAGCACGAAGCCGGCCAGCCTCGGGGAGAACACCGCGTCACCGTCGGCCACGCGGCGCACCGCCTTCGCCAGCTCGGGCCCGGTGATCGACTTGGTGACGTATCCGCGGGCGCCCGCCCGGATCACCGAGATCACGTCCTCCGGCGCGTCGGACACCGAGAGAGCCAGGAAGCGTACGTCGGGCATCGCGGGCACCAGCGAGGCCAGCACCTGCCGGCCGCCGCCACCGGGCAGGTGCACGTCGAGCAGCACGACGTCGGGCCGGGTCGCGGTGATGACCTCGACCGCCTGGTCGGCGTCCTCGGCCTCGCCGACGACCTGGACGGCGTCACCCAGCTCGGTGCGCACGCCGCTGCGGAACATCCGGTGGTCGTCGACGAGCACCACCCGCACGGCGCCTGCTTTCGCGGGAGGCCGCTCGGTTGCCGGCGTCTCGCTCACGTATGGCTCCTCGGCATCTCGAGCTGGACCTCCGTACCCTCGCCCTTGTTCGACCGCACCTGCGCGGCGCCGCCGTGGCGGGCCATCCGGCCGATGACCGACTGGCGCACGCCGAGCCGGTCCTCGGGCACCGCGTCGAGGTCGAATCCCGGGCCCCGGTCGCGGACGAACACCGTGACCTGGTCCGGCTCAACCTCGGCGTAGAGCGAGATCCCCGAGTCCGGGGCGTACTTCGCCGCGTTCACCAGCGCCTCCCGTGCCGCGTCGCGCACCGCGACCAGCCGCTCGTCGATCGGGCAGTCGCCGACCACGACGATCTCGATCGCCACTCCGTGCGCGTCCTCGACCTCGGCGGCCGCGCGCTCCAGCGCCGACGACAAGCGGGCGTCCGCGGCCGGCCCGGTGCCGGTCCCCGGGCGGTACAGCCAGCCGCGCAGCTCTCGTTCCTGAGCCCTGGCGAGCCGGGTGACCTCTCGCGGTTCGTCGACGTGGCGCTGAATGAGGGTCAACGTGTGGAGCACGGAGTCGTGAACGTGCGCGGCGACCTCGGCGCGCTCCTGCTCCCGGATGCGCGCGCTGCGCTCGGCCGTGAGGTCGCGTGCCATCCGGATCCACCACGGCCCGCTCACGAGTGCGATGCCGACGGCCACGACCAGGGCGGCGAGCAGCCCGCCGGACGTGCCGTCGACCTTCGCCGGTCCGACGAGGATCGCGCCGGCGCCGAGAACCACCAGCGCGATGCCGCCTGCCGCCCGGGCGGCGCCCGAGAACCGGTGCGTCCCCGTCGCCTGCCGCCAGCGCTCCCGGGCGTCGTCGTCGGCCTGCCGCCAGAGGATGGCCAGGCCGATACCCACCGTCACGAGAGGCACGGCCAGCCCGGGGTGCAGCCCGACGCCGAGCGCCGACAGCAGCAGCAGGCCACCGAGGGTCAGCGAACCGAGGGCGAGCAGCATGACGAGGTCGCGGTCGCGACGCTGTCCGACCTCGAACGGGTTCTGCGGTGCGAAGATCCAGAACAGCGCGTACGCCACGACGCCGGCCCCGCTGGCGGCAGCCAGCACCACGAACGCCAGCCGGACGTACAGGACGTCCACACCGAGGTGGTCGGCCAGCCCCCGCGCGACGCCGGCGAGCACTCGTCCGTCGCTGCTGCGGTAGAGCCGGCGGACCGGGAGGTCACCGGGCGTCTGCGCCGCCGGCGGGGCGGCTCGCTGTGCCTCCGCGTCGGCGGACGTCGCCGACGTCGCCGACGTCGCCGACGTCCCGGTGCTGCTCACCCTCCGATCCTCCTACGTGCGGGGCGTTGCCGGTATCAGGAGGCCACCGGAGCGCGGGTCAGGGTCCGTTCAGGGTCGGCCCAGGGACGGCACCCGATGCCGCGGCGAAAGCGCCCGGCCACGATGGCCGCATGACCACCGACGACACGCAGACCCAGCCGGGCCCGCCGCCGCCCGGCCCAGCACCCACCGGCGGGTACCCACCGATCTCCACGCTGCGCCGCAGCCGCACCGACCGCCACATCTCCGGAGTCGCCGGCGGCCTGGGCAGGTACGCCGGCGTCGACCCGCTCGTCTTCCGGATCCTGTTCGTCGTGCTCGCGCTCTTCGGCGGCACCGGACTGCTGCTCTACGCGCTCGCCTGGCTGCTCATCCCGCTGGAGGGCGAGCAGCAGTCGGAGGGCCAGCGCCTCTTCGACGGCAGCCAGAAGTCGTCGATGAAGACCGTGGTCGCCCTCGTCGTCGTCCTCGTCCTGGGACTGGCCGGCGTCGCGGCGATGCTCGACACCGGGCCCGGTGTCGGCGGTCTCGGAGCACTCGTCGTCATCGGCGTGATCATCGCGCTGCTGCTCAACCGTGGGCAACGTCCCACCCCGTTCGCGCAGGCGCCGGGTTCGCCGACGTACGGTCCGGTGCCGCCGGAGCCCGGCGCCTACGGTCAGACGCCAGGCACGGCGTACGCCCCAACGGCGCCCGCCTTCGGCCCACCTCCCCCGCCCTACACGTCTCACACGCAGCCGTTGCCCCCGCCGCCCGGGCCACCGAAGGAGCGGTCGGTGCTCGGCCGGGTGACCTTCTACGCCGCGCTGATCGTCGTCGGCGTCATGGTTGGCTGGAACACGGTCAGCGACGACGACTTCCGGGTCGTCGCGATCCTCGCCAGCGCTCTCGCCGTGGTCGCCACCGGCCTCCTCGTCGGCGCGTACGCCGGCCGCGCCCGCGGCCTGATCGTGCTCGGCATCGTGCTGTCGGTCGTGACGTCGGCCGTCGCGGCGTCTGACGACCACTTCCGTGGAGGTGTCGGCGAGCGACGGTGGGCTCCTACGACGGCCACCGCCGCCGAGCGGCCCTTCCGGCTCGGGGTCGGCGACGCCGAGCTGGACCTGACCGGGCTTCCGAGCGGCAGCAGGGTGGATGTGCAGGCCAGGTTGGGAGTTGGCGAGCTGCACGTCATCGTCCCGCTCGACTCGCGGGTCGTCGTGCAGGGAGACGTGGGCGCCGGGACCATGCGCCTCTTCGACGGTGACCCGCTCGACGGGACGGACCTGCACGACAGCGTGACGAGCATCGGCCCGCCGGGCGTCAGCCCGAGCGGCACGCAGATCACGATCGACGCCGAGGTCGGCCTCGGTGAGCTGGAGGTGCGCAGATGAAGCGTCACGAACTGGACCTGGTCTCCCTGATCGCGGGAGCCGTGTTCGCTCTCGTCGCTGTCGCTCACCTGGTGGAGGCGGCCGGGGACGCCGACGTCGACCTCACGTGGCTGTGGCCGTTGCTGCTGGTGGGGCTCGGCGTCGCCGGCCTCGCCGGCGCGGTGCGCAGCGGCCGGTCTCCGGAGGCCGACGAGGGCTGACCGCGCCGGTTTGTCCGGTGCCGGCAGCCTCGGGATATCCTCGGCGGGCACGGCAGGTTGCCCGAGCGGCCAATGGGAGCGGACTGTAAATCCGTCGGCTTAGCCTACGAAGGTTCGAATCCTTCACCTGCCACACCAGCGCGAGGGCGTGACCGCAACGGTCGCGCCCTCGCTTCGTCCCGGCCCGCCTTCCAGGGCGACGCGACGGCGTGTCGGGAGCGCTCGCCGGGAGTGCGGGGCTGCCCGGCGAGCATGTATCCTCGTCGGGCTCGTGCCCCCTTAGCTCAGTCGGCAGAGCGTCTCCATGGTAAGGAGAAGGTCTACGGTTCGATTCCGTAAGGGGGCTCTGGACAGTCGACCGCCGCGAACCCTCGCGGAGGTGGCCCCGACTCGGCGGAGTAGCTCAGCCAGGTAGAGCAAGCGGCTCATAATCGCTGTGTCGCCGGTTCAAGTCCGGCCTCCGCTACGTACCACCCACTCGACCAGGCACGCGTCCGCGCGTGCACCCGCCCCGGCGAACGCCGGTCCGGACCGACAAGGCAGGGAGCGCCATCGTGGCCAAGCAGACCGACATCCGACCCAAGATCACGCTGGCGTGCGTCGAGTGCAAGGAGCGCAACTACATCACGCGCAAGAACCGCCGCAACGACCCCGACCGCCTCGAGATCAAGAAGTACTGCCCCCGCGACCGCAAGCACACGCTCCACCGCGAAACGCGCTGACGGTCCGCGCCGACCGTGGCCGGTAGCGAGAGGGGCGTGCTCGCCCAGGGACCCGTCCCGGCCGTCGTGCACGGGGGCATCGAGTACGCCGTCGGCGTGCTGCTTATCGTCGCCCCGTTCCTGTTCGACTTCGAGTCGACCTCGGCAACCGCGTCATCGGTGGTCATCGGGCTGGCTGCGCTGGCTTTCACCGCGACGTCGCAGCTGCCGACGGGACTGGTGAAGTCGGTCACCGTCGGGGTCCACGTCACCGTCGACGTGGTCCTCGCTGTGCTGCTGGTCGCCTTGCCCTTCCTGCTCGGGTTCACCGACGAGGGCGCGCCCACCGCGCTGTTCATCACGCTGGGGGTGCTGCACCTGCTGGTGACCATTGCCACCCGCTTCCCGGAACGGCCGGTGCTGCGCGACGAGGAGACGCCCGCCTGACCGACGTACATCCGGTCCCGTCGCCCCAAGTAGTGTCGGCGCATGTCGATCGACCCGACGTACGCCGGGCGCACGTACCCACCGACCGCCCCCTACGAGGTCGGCGTGGAGAAGATCCGCGAGTTCGCCGACGCGATCGGTGACCCGAACCCGGCCTACCGCGACCGTGAGGCTGCCCGTTCGCTGGGCCATCCCGATGTGATCGCGCCGCCGACGTTCCCCTTCCTGCTGACGTTCCGCGCCTCGCGGCGGTTGATCGACGACCCCGAGCTCGGCATCGACTACAGCAGGGTGGTCCACGGCGAGCAGCGCTTCGCGCAGACCCGCCCGGTTCGCGCCGGCGACAGCTTGACGGTGACGGTGACGCTCGAGTCGGTGCGGTCCGCGGGCGGCCACGACATGCTCACCTCCCGCAGTGACGTCGCCACCGTCGACGGCGAGCACGTCGTCTCCGCCTGGTCGACCCTCGTCGTCCGCGGGGAGGGCTGATGGCCCCGACCCTGACCGATACAGAGGTCGGCACCCGGCTGCCGACGCAGACGTTCACCGTTCGTCGCGCCGACCTGGTCCGCTACGCCGGTGCCTCCGGCGACTTCAACGTCATCCACTGGAACGAGCGAGTGGCCCGGTCCGTCGGGCTACCGGACGTGATCGCCCACGGCATGTTCACGATGGCGCTGGCCGCCCGGGTCGTCACCGACTGGGCGAACGATCCCGCGCGGGTGCTGGAGTACGGCGTGCGCTTCACCCGTCCCGTCCCGGTCCCCGACGACGACCGCGGGGCGGACGTCGAGGTCGGCGGGGTGGTCGCGGCGCTGCTGGACGACGGCAAGGTCCGCGTCGACCTGACCGCCACGCACGAGGGCCAGAAGGTGCTGGGCCGGGCCCAGGCCGTCGTCCAGCTCTAGCCCGTGCGCGAGCAGACCGGCGTCCCGTTCGCGGGCCTGACGACGTTGCGCCTCGGCGGCCCGGCCCGGCGCCTTGTGGTTGCCGAGTCGGAGGACGAGGTGCTCGCAGCTGTTCGCGACGCCGACAGTGCAGGCGAACCCCTGCTCGTGATGGGGGCCGGCAGCAACCTGGTCGTCGCCGACGAGGGCTTCGACGGCACCGTGCTCCAGGTCGCGACGGCCTCCGCCGAGCCGGCTCCCGCGTCCGTCGTCCGGCTGCCCGCGGGGCGCGAATGGGACCGCGCGGTGGCGGAAGCGGTTCAGGAGGGGTTCGCCGGCGTGGAAGCGCTCTCCGGAATCCCCGGGCTGGCCGGGGCAGCTCCCATCCAGAACATCGGTGCGTACGGCCAGGACGTGTCGCAGACGGTCGTCGGCGTCCGGGTCCTCGACCGTGGCGACGGCAGGGTCCGCGCACTCTCCCCGGAGCAGTGCGAGTTCGCCTACCGCACCAGCGTCTTCAAGGGCTCGCAACGTTTCGTCGTGCTGTCCGTCGACCTGACCCTGGAACGGTCCCGGCTCGGTGCTCCGGTGAGGTACGCCGAGCTGGCCCGTCACCTCGGCGTCGAGGTCGGCGAGCGGGTGCCCGCCGTCGACGTTCGCGACGCGGTGCTCGACCTGCGGCGGGGCAAGGGGATGGTCATCGACCCGACCGACCACGACACGTGGAGCGCCGGGTCGTTCTTCACCAATCCGCTGCTGCCGGGCGAGGAAGCGCAGCGGCTGCTCCCGGTCGACGCCCCGCGGTGGCCCGGGACCGACGGCCGGGTCAAGGCGTCGGCGGCCTGGCTGATCGAGCGGGCGGGATTCACCAAGGGGTACGGCGCCGGGCCGGTGCGCCTGTCCACCAAGCACACGCTGGCGCTGACCAACCGAGGCGGCGCCACCACCGAGGAGCTGCTCGCGCTGGCGCGCGAGGTGCGCGACGGGGTCCGGGACCGCTTCGGGGTCACATTGGTCAACGAGCCCGTGTTGGTCGGCTGCGACCTCTGACCGTGAACCGAGGCCATGATCATGAAAGTTCCTGCGTGCACTTACGGGGGTGACTCTTCATGATCATGGAAGAGGGGCGGTGGCAGTGGCGGTGGCGGTGGCGGCTGGGCGAGCCAGTCCTCGATGCCGGCCAGCAGCCGGTGCTGGACGTCGTCCGGTGCGCACGAGGCCCGCACCGAGCAGCGGGCCAGGTCGGCCAGCTGCGCGTCGCTGAAGCCGTGCGCGTGGCGGGCCGCCTCGTACTGCTCGACCAGCCGGGAGCCGAACAGCAGCGGGTCGTCGGCGCCCAGCGCCACCGACACCCCCGCCTCGCGCAGCCGGCCCAGCGGGACGTCGGCGAGATCGTCGAAGACCCCCAGCCGCACGTTCGACACCGGGCACACCTCGAGGGTCACGCCGTCGGAGGCCAGGCGGTCGACCAGTGCGGGGTCCTCCACCGACCGGACGCCGTGCCCGACGCGTTGCGCCCCGAGCGCGTCGATCACCCTGCGCACGCTCTCGTGCCCGGACAGCTCCCCGCCGTGCGGCGCAGACAGCAGGCCGGCCCTCGCCGCGATCCGGAACGCCGGCGCGAAGTCCTCCGTCCGGCCGCGGCGTTCGTCGTTGGACAGCCCGAAGCCGACCACCCCTCGCCCGGCGTGCTGGGCGGCCAGCCGGGCCAACGTGCGGGCGTCGAGCGGGTGCCGGGTCCGGTTGGCAGCGATCAGCACGGCGACGCCGACACCGGTCGCGGCCTCGGCCTCCCGCGCCGCGTCCAGCACCACCTCGACGGCGGGCGTCAGACCGCCCAGGTAGGGGGCGTACGACGTCGGGTCGACCTGGATCTCCAGCCAGCCCGACCCCTCGGCGCGCTCGTCCTCGGCCGCCTCCCGAAGCAGCCGGCGGACGTCGGCCTCGCCGCGCACGACCGAGCGCGCGGTGTCGTAGAGCCGCTGGAACCGGAACCATCCCCGCTCGTCGGTCGCCCGCAGGTGCGGCGGGTGACCGCCGCGCAGGGAGTCCGGGAGCCTTATGCCGTGCTGGTCGGCCAGGTCCAGCATGGTGGCGGGCCGCAGGGAACCCGTGAAGTGCAGGTGCAGGTGCGCCTTGGGGAGCGCGCGCAGGTCCCGCACCGGGAGGTGGGTCAGCGGGCTTCGGCGAGCAGCGTGTGCAGCCGGGTCACGCCCTCGACCAGGTCGTCGTCGCCCAGGGCGTAGGACATCCGGACGTACCCCGGCGTCCCGAACGCCTCGCCAGGCACCACGGCGACCTCCACCTCGTCCAGCACGACCTCGCACAGCTGCGCGCTGCTACCGGGCCGGTGGCCGCGGATCTCCTTGCCGAGCACCCCCTTGACGGACGGGTAGGCGTAGAACGCGCCCAACGGTTCCGGGCACTCGATCCCCGGGATCTCCCGCAGCATCTTCACGATCGTCTGCCGGCGCCGGTCGTAGACCTCGCGCATGGCCTCCACGGCCGACAGGTCGCCGCGTACGGCGGTCAGCGCAGCGATCTGGCTGACGTTCGCGACGTTCGACGTGGCGTGCGACTGCAGGTTCGTGGCCGCCTTCACGACGTCGGGCGGGCCGATCAGCCAGCCGACCCGCCAGCCGGTCATCGCGTAGGTCTTGGCCACCCCGTTGACGACGACGCAGCGGTCGGCGAGCTCGGGCACGAGCGTCGGCATCGACGCGAAGCGTGCGTCACCGTAGACCAGGTGCTCGTAGATCTCGTCGGTGAGCACCCACAGGTCGTGCTCGACAGCCCACCGCCCGATCCGCTCCACCTGCCCGGGCGAGTAGACGGCCCCCGTCGGGTTGGACGGCGACACGAACAGCAGCACCTTGGTCCGGTCCGTCCGGGCGGCCTCGAGCTGCTCGACGGTGGCCAGGTAGCCGCTGTCCTCGGTGGTGGGCACCATGACGGGCACGCCACCCGCCAGGTGGATGGCTTCGGGGTACGTCGTCCAGTACGGCGCCACGACGATCACCTCGTCACCCGGGTCCAGAAGCGCGGCGAATCCCTCGTACACCGCCTGCTTCCCGCCGTTGGTGATCAGGACCTGCGCGGCCGACACCTGGTAGCCGGAGTCGCGGGCGGTCTTGGCCGCCACCGCCTCCCGCAGCTCCGGCAGCCCGCCGGCCGGTGTGTAGCGGTGCCAGCGCGGGTCGCGACAGGCGGCCGCGGCGGCCTCGACGATGTAGTCGGGGGTGGGGAAGTCAGGCT
>JBOGDX010000027.1:0-13182 GCA_050743225.1 Actinomycetes bacterium
GGTCACCGAGGTGATCGACGAGGACCTGATGGGCTTCGTCATCACCTGCCACGACATCACCGAGCGTCACGAGCTCGAGCAGCAGCTGACGCACCAGGCCTTCCACGACGCGCTGACCGGGCTCGCCAACCGCGCCCTCTTCCGGGACCGGCTAGGCCACGCGATGGCGCGAGCCCGCGGCACCGGCGGCTACGGCGTGCTGTTCATCGACCTCGACGACTTCAAGACGGTCAACGACAGCCTCGGTCACGCCGCCGGCGACGCTTTGCTGCGTGAGATGACGGCACGGCTGCGCACCTGCCTGCGGGACGGGGACACCGCCGCTCGGCTCGGCGGGGACGAGTTCGCGATCCTGCTCGAGGACGTCATCGACGACGACCACTGCACCGAGATCGCGCGGCGGCTGCTGGAGGCCATGGCCCGCCCCTTCGACGTCGGCGGGACCGAGATCACGACCGGCGCCAGCATCGGCATCGCACTCGGCCACGCCGGACCGGCGTCGCCCGAGGACCTCATGCGCAACGCCGACCTGGCGCTGTACGACGCGAAGAACGCCGGCAAGAACAGGTTCGCGGTGTTCGCGCCGACGATGCACGAGGCCGCCCTCGCCCGGCTCTCCATGACCAGCGACCTGCGCCACGCCGTGGAGCGCGGGGAACTCGTGGTGCACTACCAGCCGCTGGTGGAGCTCGACAGCGGCACGATCATCGGCCTCGAGGCGCTGGTCCGCTGGAACCACCCCGAGCTGGGGATGCTCGCGCCCGGGCAGTTCATAAGCCTGGCGGAGGAGACCGGCCTCATCGTGCCGATCGGCCGCATGGTGCTGCAGACCGCCCTGCGCGAGGCGGTGCAGTGGCAGCGCCGTCACGACGGGCACCAGACCCTGCACATCGCGGTGAACGTCAGCGGGCGACAGCTGCAGGACCCGACCATCGTCGAGGACGTGCGGGCCGCCATCCGGGCCAGCGGGATCGACCCGGGGACGGTCGTTCTGGAGATCACCGAGAGCGTCCTGCTCCCCGGTGACGGCGTCATCGTCGAGCGGCTGCACGCGCTCGCCGCCCTCGGCGTACACCTCTACATCGACGACTTCGGGACGGGCTACTCCTCGCTCAGCTACCTGCAGATGCTGCCCGTCAACGGGCTGAAGCTGGCGCAGGAGTTCGTGGAGACGCTGCCCGGCAGCGAGACCGAGGCCGGCCTGGTGCGCACGATCCGCGACCTGGCGGAGACCCTCGGGCTCTCCGCCGTCGTGGCCGAGGGGATCGAGCGCCCGGAGCAGTGGCGGTCGCTGCTGTCGCTGGGCTACAGCGTCGGCCAGGGCTTCCACCTCGCCGTGCCGATGCCCGCCGAGCGGGTCCCCGAGTTCCTCTCCGGCGGCTCACGTCCTGGCGACGGCGACTGGGAGCGCTCGCTCGAGGCGGCGCGCCGGGCGGCACTGGAGCGCGAGGCGTCCCTCGAAGAGGAACCGCTGCACCGCTGACCGTCAGGGCGCGCGGTCTCCGTGACCTTCAGCTGCCCCCCTGCCTTCCCCCGGCTCACCTCCCTCCTCGGCGTCCTCCGGTTCGCGCTCGTCCGGCAGGTCGATGCGACGGATCTGCCGGTTCATCGAGCGGATGAGCAGGTAGGTCCCGACCCCCAGCAGCGCGACCACGAGGAAGCCGAGCACGCCCGGGCTCACGTCGTTGTCGTCGACCGCCCGGACGTACAGCGCCAGGACAGACAGCGCGGTCATGCCGGACCCGTCCGCACTGACTCACGGATGCCCGCGAACAGGTCGTCCTCCACGGTCTCGGCCCCGACCATCGACCTTGCCAGCTCGAAGTCCTCCGTCGGCCAGGCCGACACCTGCAGCTCACGCGGGCAGGCGAACCACGGGCCGTCGGGGTCGACCTGGGTGGCGTGCGCGAGCAGCGCGCGGTCGCGCACCTCGAACCAGTCGCTGCACGGCACCCGCGTCGTGACCTGCCGCTCGTCGTGGTCCTCCCAGCTCTTGAGCCACTCGCCGTAGGGCGAGTCGAGGCCGGCGGCCAGCATCGCCTCGTGCAGCGCCGTGGTGCGGGCCTTGGAGAACGTCTGGTTGTAGTAGAGCTTCAGCGGCTGCCACGGCTCCCCCGCGCCGGGGTAGCGGTCAGGGTCCCCGGCCGCATCGAAGGCGTGCACGGACACCTTGTGGCACATGATGTGGTCGGGGTGCGGGTAGCCGCCGTTCTCGTCGTAGGTGGTCATCACGTGCGGCCGGAACGACCGGACGAGCCGCACCAACGGCTCGGCGGCGACCTCGACGTCCATCAGCGCGAAGCACCCGTCGGGCAGCGGAGGCAGCGGGTCGCCTTCGGGCAGCCCGGAGTCGACCCAGCCGAGCCAGTCCTGGCGGACCCCGAGGATCTCGCGGGCGGCGTCCATCTCCCGGCGTCGTACGTCGGAGAGGTTGGCCAGCACCGTCTCGTCGTGGGCGAGCTTGGGGTTGAGGACTGAGCCCCGCTCCCCGCCCGTGCAGGTCACGACGTGCACGTCCACGCCTTCGGAGACGTAGCGCGCCATGGTCGCCGCGCCCTTGCTCGACTCGTCGTCCGGATGGGCGTGGACCGCCATCAGGCGCAAAGGACCGATCTGTTCCTCGCTCACGCGATAATCAAAGCGCAACCCACCGACTGAGATTCCCGCGAGGTGCCCGTGCAGGAGCCGGCCGGCCCACCCCTGCGCCGCTACGCCGGCCGGGCCTCCAGCGGCCGGCGAGGGGCGGTCGCGGCAGCCGTGGTGCTCGGCGTGCTTCTTGCGGCCTGGGTCGTCTGGGCCGCTCTGGGCGCGGCAGCTCCGGAGGCGAACGCGCACGTGACCGCCTTCCGGGTGGTCTCCGACGCGGAGATCGACGTGAGGGTGACCGCGGCAGCAGGGTCGGTGGGCCGGTTTGCCTGCAGCGTGCGGGCGCTGGACGGCACCCGGGAGGTCGTGGGCGTGGCCGCCGTGCCGCTGGACGCCTCGCGCGAGGGCGGCACGGAAGGCTGGGTGACCGTGCGTACCCGGGACCGGGCCGTCACCGCCACCGTCGGACGGTGCACCCCCGAGAATTAACGCACCCCGCGGGTGGATTGTTAGCCTCGAAGACCTCCCGGCCCGCCTGGTGGCTGACGGGAGCATGATCGAAGAACTCCGCGCAACGCTTTTAGGAGCATGCCGTGACCGAGACGCACGAGAACGTCACCTGGCTCACCCAGGAGGCGTGCGACCGGCTGAAGGAGGAACTCGACTTCCTCTCCGGCGAGGGACGTCTCGAGATCTCCCGTCGGATCGAGCAGGCGCGCGAGGAGGGTGACCTGCGCGAGAACGGCGGCTACCACGCCGCCAAGGAGGAGCAGGGCAAGCGAGAGGCGCGCATCCGCCAGCTGCAGCAGCTGCTCGACACGGCGAAGGTCGGCGAGCGCCCGGCCGACGACGGGGTCGTCGAGCCGGGCATGGTCGTCACCGCCAAGGTCGGCGGCGAGCAGATGCGGTTCCTGCTCGGCTCCCGCGAGGCGGCCGCGGAGGACCTGGAGGTCTACTCGGAGAAGTCGCCCCTCGGCGCCGCCATCAACGGCCGGACAAGGGGCGACGTCGCGACCTTCCAGGCCCCGAACGGCAACGAGGTCAAGGTCGAGATCCTCGACGCCCAGCCCTTCACCGGCTGACCGGACCCGCTGGCCACCTCAGCGGCTGGCGGCCTTCTTGTACTGCCGGGTCGCCAGCGGGACGAACACGGCCAGGATCGCCACGATCCACACCAGCGAGTAGGCCACCGGGTTCTGCATCGGCCACACCTCCGCCGGCGGGAGCTGCGGACTGGTGTTGCCGAAGAGCTCCCTGGCCGCTTGGGTGATCGCGGAGATCGGGTTCCAGTTCGCGAACGCCTCCAACGGCCCGGGCAACGTGTTGGACGGGACGAACGTGTTCGCGATGAAGGTGATCGGGAAGATGATCATGAAGCTGGCGTTGTTGACCACCTCGGGTGTCCGCACGGCGAGGCCGACCACGGCCATCACCCACGACACCGCGTAGGCGAACAGCAGCAGCAGCACGAAACCGCCGAGGGCCTCCAGGACCGACGAGCGGATCCTCCACCCGACGATCAGCCCGGTGATGCCCATGACGACCAGGCTGATGATGTTGGTGGCCACGTCGGCCAGCGTCCGGCCGAAGAGCACCGCGGACGGGGACATCGGCAGCGACCGGAACCGGTCGATGACGCCCTTCTGCAGGTCCTCGGCGATGCTGTAGCCGGTGAACGTGGCGCCGAACACCACGGTCTGCGCGAAGATGCCCGCGATGAGGAACTCGCGGTAGCCCACGCCCGGGACGTCGATGGCGTTGCCGAACACGTAGGCGAACAGCAGCACGAACATGATCGGCGACATCGTCGTGAAGACGAGCAGGTCGGGCACCCGCTTGATCTTGATGAGGTTGCGCTTGGTGATGACGGTCGCGTCGTTGACCGCCTCCGTCAGGGTGCTCATCGAGCGCCCACCTCCTCCTTCTCGCGGGCCGGAGTGCTCTCCTCGGCCGCTGGCTCCTCGGTCTCGGCGGCGTGCCCGGTCAGGCTGAGGAACACGTCGTCGAGCGTCGGCCTGCGCAGCCCGATGTCCTGCACCGTCACGCCGGCTGCGTCGAGCTCGCGCAGCGCGGCCACCAGCACCGCCGAGCCACCGTCGACCGGCAGGGTCACCCGCCGGGCCGAGCGGTCGACCTGCGCCTCGCCCGCCCCCAACGGGGCGATCGACGAGCAGGCGGTGTCGAGGTGGGAAGCGTCGGCAATGGTGAACTCCAGTCGCTCGCCCCCGACCTGCGCCTTGAGCTCGTCCGCCGTGCCCTCGGCGATGACCCGCCCGTGGTCGATCACGGCGATGCGGTCGGCCAGCCGGTCGGCCTCCTCGAGGTACTGGGTCGTCAGCAGCAGCGTCGTGCCGCCGCGCACCAGCTCGGCGATCACGTCCCACATGCCCATCCGGCTGCGTGGGTCGAGACCGGTGGTCGGCTCGTCGAGGAAGAGGACGGGGGGTGTCGCGACCAGCGCGGCCGCGAGGTCCAGCCGGCGCCGCATGCCTCCGGAGTAGCCCTTCACCGTGCGGTTGGCCGCGTCGGTCAGGTCGAAGCGCTCCAGCAGCTCCTGCGCACGCTCGCGGCTGCGTGCCCTGCCGAGGTGGTAGAGCCGCCCCACCATGTCGAGGTTCTCGAAGCCCGTGAGGTGCTCGTCCACCGCGGCGTACTGACCGGAGAGCCCGATCACCCGCCGCAGCTGCTTGTCCTGGCGGACGACGTCGAGCCCGGCCACGGTGGCCCGGCCCTCGTCGGGCCGGAGCAGCGTGGACAGGATGCGAACGCAGGTCGTCTTGCCCGCCCCGTTGGGGCCCAGGAGTCCCAGCACCGTGCCCTGCTCGACCCGGAGGTCGAGCCCGGCCAGCGCGGTCACCTCGCCGTACCGCTTCACGAGGCCCTCGGCCACGATCGCGTCCGTCATCGCCAGCTCCTTCAGCGCTCATCTGTGGGTTCCCGGCCATCCTTGCTGCCGGCACCGACAGACCGCGAACGGGTTTCGTCCTGTCGACCGCGCGACGCGGGCGCGTTCATCTGCCGACGGCCGCCTGTTACGCGATCGTTACTCGATAGGCCCGGCTGTCAACCGAACACGAGCGGGTAGCCCGCCGCCCGCAGACGAGCCAGCACCTCGTCGCAGTGCTCCTCGCCGCGGGTCTCCAGCTGCAGCCGTACCTCGACCTCGTCGACGCGCAGCCTGGCATCGGTGCGCACGTGCTCCACCTCGACGACGCTCGCATCGGCCGCGGCCACCTCGGCCAGCAGCTGCACCAGAGCGCCCGGACGGTCGGAGATGCGCACGCGGAAGGACAGGAACCGTCCCGCCACGGCGAGGCCGTGCCGCAGCACGCGCATCAGCAGCAGCGGGTCGATGTTCCCGCCGGAGAGCACGACGGCCACCGGCGGCTCGAACGCCCGCGGGTCGTCGAGGACGGCCGCCACCCCTGCTGCTCCCGCCGGCTCGACGACGAGCTTCGCGCGCTCGAGGCAGAGCAGCAACGCCCGGGAGAGCGACTCCTCCGACACGGTCACGACCTCGTCGACCAGCTCGCGGACGATGCCGAACGGCACCGGGCCGGGACAGCCGACCGCGATGCCGTCGGCCATCGTCGCCATCTGCTCCAGCGGCACCGGGTGCCCGGCGGCCAGCGAGGCCGGGAAGGCCGCGGCGCTCTCCGCCTGCACACCGACGACCCGGACATCGGGTCGGACAGCTTTGACGGCGAGCGCAGTGCCGGCGAGCAGCCCCCCGCCTCCGGTGCACACCACGACGGTCCGTACGTCCGGGACCTGCTCGAGGATCTCCAGCCCGACGGTGCCCTGCCCCGCCACGATGTCCGGGTGGTCGAACGGGTGGACCAGCACAGCGCCGGTCCCGTCGGAGAACTTGATCGCCTCCTGCAGCGCCTCGTCCACCGAGTGGCCGTGGAAGCGCACGTCCGCCCCGTAGGCCATCGTCGCCTGCACCTTGGGGATGGGCGCACCCTCCGGCATGAACACCGTCGAGCGGATGCCCTTCAACGACGCGGCGAGTGCGACGCCCTGCGCGTGGTTGCCGGCGCTGGCCGCCACGACCCCGCGGGCCGCCTCCTCGGGCGAGAGCCGCGAGATGCGCGTGTAGGCACCGCGGATCTTGAACGAACCGGCCCGTTGGAGGTTCTCGCACTTGAGCCATACCGCCCCCCCGACGCGCTCGGACAGCGGTCGGGAGCCCTGGACCGGTGTGTCGCGGATGACCCCCTCGAGCAGCGACCGCGCCGCCTTCACATCGTCGATCGAGACGGGCAGCGTGCTCATGCCGGCCAGTCTGTCAGGCCGTGGCGAAGGCCAATACCGACGCCGTGAACCCGTGCAGGTGGTTGCGGCCACCGACCGGCCCGATCTCGCCGGCGGCGAAGAACCCGGCGACCCCGGACGTGTGCAGCCCGTCCCGCACCGCGAGCACGTCGTGGTCGGCGGAGGCGAACAGACCCGCGCCGCGCCCGGTGCACGAGAACAGCAGCGCCCCGGCGATGCGGTGGTCGGCGCGGTCGTCCCGGTCATAGGTCGTGCGCAGCACCGTCCTGAGGTCGACGTCCGCGGTGTCGGCATCGCGCACCTGGAACTGCACGGTGCGGCCCACCTCGACGACGTCGCCGACCACCAGGCCCCGCCGCTGTGGGTCGGCGCCGACGACTCCGCGCACCAGGAAGTCGCCGCGCGTGTGCTCGTCGGCGTACTCGTCCATCGCGATCCCCAGCTGCAGCCCTCGGGTGGCCAGGGCCTGCTCCTCGGCCGAGAGCGTGGCGACCAGCTGCTCCAGCTTGTCGATCGCCGGCACTCCGGCGAGACCGAGCAGGACGTTGCCCTCGGCCGCCGTGACCGTCATCGCCCGGCCGACCGGGCGGCAGCCCTGGCTGACGATCGCCGTGCTGGAGACCGAGCCGCCGAGCACCACACCGACAGCACCGCGGTCGTGGACGACGCCGTCGACCAGGAGCCGGGTGGACCCGGCGCCGCGCAGACCCGTCGCGAGGCCACCACTGAGCATCAGCCCGGGCAGCTCGTCGTTGGCCTGCTCCACGAATGCGTCGACGGGGAACGAGTACGGGTCGACGAGCAGCATCGCGGCCGCATCGTCGGGCCGCTGCACCGGCATGCCGACGACCGCGATCGACTCCGACGTCCGGAGGACTTCGAGGTGGAACGACCGCAGCGCCGCACCCGGGAGCTGCGCCACCCAGACGCTCACCGACGACGTCGTCTCCACACCACGCCCACCGCCGATCACGCCGGCGGCGCTGCAGCCGACCACGGTCCGGGCGCCGGTCACCCGCCCGGCACGCTCCAAAGCGGCCGCGGCCTCGTCCGGGTCGGCGCTGCAGACGAAGACCGTGACCAGGTCGGGCGTACCGCCCTCGATCGCGTCGAGCGCCTGCTCCGTCGCCTGCTCGGCCGCGCGCACCAGCTCGGCATCCACCGACAGCCCGTCTCCGCAGAGTGCCACCCGTCCATCGTCACACCGATCGGGCAGGCTCGGGAGCCATGAGCCTGCCATTCCCATCGCCGACCGACCCCGTCTCCTCGCGCACCGAGGTCTTCCTCGGCTACCTCGACTACTTCCGGGGCGTCCTCGTCGGCAAGCTGGGCGGCCTGTCCGAGAGCGAGCTGCGGTCCAGCCGGTTGCCGTCAGGGTGGGCGCCGCTCGAGCTGCTCAAGCACCTGACCTACGTCGAGCGACGGTGGCTGGAGTGGGGCTTCGCGGGCCGGCCGGTCGCGCAGCCGTGGGGCGACAGCCGCGACGGCCGGTGGTACGTCGCTCCCGAGGAGTCCATGGACGACCTGGTGGCGGCGCTGCACGCGCAGGCGGCCGTCAGCCGGGCCGTCGTCGAGGCGCACGACCTGGCCGACGTCGGGAGCCCCGGCCCGCGCTGGGATGGCGCCGACCCGGCGTCGCTCGAGCGCGTGCTGCTCCACCTGGTCCAGGAGTACGCGCGCCACGTCGGTCACCTGGACGTGGTGCGCGAGCTCGTGGACGGCACGGTGGGCGAGTAGCGGTCCCTGGGCAAGCCCGGTGGGCGGACGTACGGTCGGAACCATGTCGCGACCGACCACCCTCGGCGAGCTGCGCGCCTCCGGCCACCGGCACCGCCCCGTGAAGACCGAGATCCGCGAGAACCTCGTCGATCTGATGCGCTCGGGTGGGCCGCGGTTCACCGGCATCGTGGGCTTCGAGGAGACGGTGCTGCCGGCGCTCGAGCGGGCGCTGCTGGCCGGTCACGACATCGTCCTGCTCGGCGAGCGGGGCCAGGGAAAGACGCGGCTGATGCGCGCCCTGGTCGACCTGCTCGACGAGTGGTCGCCGGTCGTGGACGGCTGCGAGATCAACGACCATCCCGAGGTGCCGGTCTGTGCCCGGTGCCGGCGGCTGCACGCCGACGTGGGCGACGGCCTCCCCGTCGGATGGCGGCATCGCAGCGAGCGGTACGGCGAGAAGCTGGCCACGCCGGACACCAGCGTCGGCGACCTGATCGGCGACATCGACCCGGTCAAGGTGGCGGAGGGGCGGACGCTCGGCGACCCGGAGACGGTCCACTTCGGGCTGGTGCCGCGGACCAACCGCGGCATCTTCGCCATCAACGAGCTGCCCGACCTGGCCGAGCGCATCCAGGTGTCGCTGCTCAACGTGCTGGAGGAGCGCGACATCCAGGTGCGGGGCTACCAGCTGCGGCTCCCTCTGGACGTACTGCTGGTGGCGAGCGCCAACCCCGAGGACTACACCAACCGGGGCCGCATCATCACCCCGCTCAAGGACCGCTTCGGCGCCGAGGTCCGCACGCACTACCCGGACCGGCTCGCCGACGAGGTGGACGTGATCCGGCAGGAGGCCGGGCTCGCCGCGGTCGTGCCCGACTTCCTGCTGACGGTCGTCGCGCGCTTCACCCGCAACGTGCGGGAGTCGCCGTCGGTGGACCAGCGGTCCGGGGTCTCGGCGCGGTTCGGCATCGCGGCGGCCGAGACCGCGGCGGCGTCGGCGCTGCGCCGGGCGGCACTCACCGGCGAGTCGCCCGCGGTCGCCCGGGTGTGCGACCTGCCGGCAACGGTGGCGACGCTGCGCGGGAAGGTCGAGTTCGAGGTCGACGAGGAGGGCCGCGAGAACGAGGTGCTGGCCCATCTCCTGCGCCGGGCCACCGTCGAGACGTTCCGTCACCACCTGGGCGCGTCGGACCTGCGCCCGCTGATCGACCGGTTCGACGAGGGGCTGGTCGTCGAGAGCGGCGACCTGGTGCCCGGCCGGCGGCTGCTGGAGCAGGTGGGGCCGCTGCCCGGTCTCGCGCACGTGATGGACCGCCTCGGTGTCGACGAGGGCGCCGAGACACCGGAGCTAGCGGCCGCCGCCCTGGAGTTCGCGCTGGAGGGGCTGTTCCTCAACCGGCGCATCAGCAAGGACGACGCGACCGACGGCCGCATCGCCTACGGGGCCGGGTAGCCCGTGGCGCGCGGCTACCGGTACGCCGAGTGGCACGACGGGCCCGATCCGCTGGCCCCGCCGTACGACGTGCGTCGGGCGCTTGACCGGCTCGGCGACCAGGTGCTGTCCGGCTCGACGCCCGGCGACGCGTTGCGCCGACTGCTCCGGCGCGGGGCGCCGGACGGCCCGCGCGGGCTGGACGACCTGCTGCGCCGGCTGCGAGAGCAGCGCCGACAGCTGCGGGAGCGGGGCCGGCTCGACGGCACCCTCGAGGAGGTCCGCCGGCTCATCGACACTGCGGTCGGTCAGGAGCGGTCGGCGCTCTTCCCCGACCCGTCCGACGACGCGCGGTTCCGCGAGGCGTCGTTGGACGCGCTGCCGGCGGACCCGGCACGTGCGGTGCGCCAGCTCGACGACTACGACTGGCGCTCGCCGGAGGCGGCGCGGACCTTCGAGCAGGTCAAGAACCTGCTGCGCCGCGAGGTGCTCGACACGCAGTTCCGCGGGATGAAGCAGGCGCTGGAAAGCGCAACGGACCCGCAGCAGGCCTCTCAGCTGCAGCGGGTCAAGGACATGCTGTCGGATCTCAACGCGATGCTCGCCGCCGACGCGAGGGGGGAGCACACGCAGGAGCAGTTCGACGAGTTCATGTCGCGCTACGGCGACATGTTCCCCGAGCACCCCCGCGACCTCGAGGAGCTCGTCGACTCCCTCGCGCGGCGGGCCGCAGCGGCCGAGCGGATGATGCGGTCGCTCTCGCCCGAGCAGCGTGACGAGCTCGCGGCCCTGATGGCCGCGGCGCTGGAGGACATGGACCTCGCCCGCGAGATGGCACAGCTGTCCGAGTCGCTGCGCGCGCGCCGCCCCGACCTGGACTGGCGCGGACGCGAACGGATGCGGGGCGACGAGCCGCTGGGTGCGGGCGAGGCGACCAGCGCGCTGCAGGAGATGGCCGACCTCGACGAGCTCGAGGCGTCGATCGCGCAGGACTACGCCGGGGCGACGCTCGAGGACATCGACGAAGAGGCCGTACGCCGGGCGCTGGGCCGTCGCGCGGCCGACGAGGTGCGCGAGCTGCGCCGGATCGAGCGCGAGCTGCAGGAGCAGGGTTACCTGACGCGCTCCGGGGACCGACTCGACCTCACGCCCAAGGCCGTCCGGCGGCTCGGGCAGACCGCGCTGCGCCGGGTGTTTGCCGACCTGCGGTCCGCCGGACGCGGCGGCCACGACGTGGACGACGCCGGCCAGGCCGGTGAGCTGACCGGGGCGAGCCGCGCGTGGCAGTTCGGCGACGAGCAGCCGCTTGACGTCGTACGCACCCTGACCAACGCCGTGCGGTCCGGCCGTGCCGAGATCGGGCTTGCGGGCGGGCGGATCCGGCTCGCCACCGAGGACTTCGAGGTCGCCGAGACCGACCGCCGGACGTCGGCGGCCGTCTGCCTGCTCGTCGACATGTCCTACTCGATGGCGCTGCGCGACCGGTGGGGTGTCGCAAAGTCGACCGCGCTCGCCCTGCACGCGCTGGTGAGCGGGCAGTTCCCGCAGGACGCGCTGACCGTCGTCGGGTTCTCGTCGTACGCGAGGACGCTGCGCGCCGTCGACCTCGCCAGCCTTGACGCCGACTACGTCCAGGGCACCAACCTGCAGCACGCGCTGATCCTGGCCGGGCGCTTCCTCGACCGGCACCCCGAGTCGGAGCCCGTCGTCCTCGTCGTCACCGACGGCGAGCCGACGGCGCACCTCCTGCCCGGCGGGCACCCCTGGTTCTCCTGGCCCCCGGAGCCGGAGACGATCGCGCTCACCGTCGCCGAGGTCGACCGGATGACCCGGCGGGGCGCGACGCTCAACGTGTTCGCGCTCGACGACGACCCACGGCTGCTCGGCTTCATGCAGGAGCTCGCCCGCCGCAACGGTGGCCGCGTGCTGCAGCCGGACCCGCGCCGGCTGGGGGAGTACGTCGTCAGCGACTACTTGTCGCGGCGAGCGGGGCGGCCCGGATGCCGCGCCGGCTGAGCCACTGGTCCCGTCGTACGCTCCGCGCGTGCCTCCCCCGCCGCGCCTGTTCGGGATCCCCGCGGAGAACGCACCCGTGGTCGCCGTGCTGCGCCGCGGGCCGAGCGACTGGTGGCACGTCGGAGTGTGGGCCACTGACCGGATGGCGTACGAGCCGGGTGCGTGGGTGCACGGCACCGTTTACCCGCAGCGCTGCGACCTGTCCCCTGACGGGCGGTGGCTGTGCGCCGGACCCGCAGCCGCCTCCGCCGGAGGCCCGGCAGTGGTAGCGCCCTGCGGTGCCGGTGCCGCAACGGTGCCGCGACGTCGCGTCTCATGATCGGAGGCGGTACGCGGGATAGAAGTCCCGAATGGTCTCCGGGAGCGGCGGACGGGCCGACCTGGTCGCCGCCCGGGACGAGGTCGCGGCTGGGTTCGGTGACCACGACCCGCCGAGCACGTTGCTGGGGAGACGTGGCGGAGCTCACTTCAGCAGGCGAACCCTCAAGGTGGCCGGGGAGCCGGTCGAGTAGACTTGTCACCAGCAGCCCGCCAAGAGGTTGCCCGGAGCGCCCCTCACGACGCGCCCGGTCCGGTGCCCGACGGACATCTTCGTCCGCGGCAGCATGGATCACGACGAACGGCCCCGCACCCGATGGTGCGCTGCGGCCGTTGTGCAGGAAGGAGACCAGCATGGTCGAGGACGACTTCGGTCCCTGGGACGACTAACCGGTCGCCAGCAGGACCTTGAAGACTGTGGACGCCCCGCCCGGCGCGAAGCCGGGCGGGGCGTCGCGCGTTGTTGCCCGGTCACGAGCGGCCCGCGCCGGTCGGGGCAGGTCGCCGGCCGGATCAGGGCAGCGGGGGAACGGACACCGTGGGCAGCGGGACACTCGGCAGGCTCGTGGGCAGGGCAAGCGGCAGGCCCGGAGCCGGGTCGTCCTCCTCGGGGGTTGGCGAGGACCCGCCGGACGGAGGCGGCGACGCGCTCCCCGACGAGCTGCCGCCGGACGAACTGCCGCTGGACGAGGTGCCCCCGGCCGCTGCGCTCGACGAGGTGCTGGAGGCACTCCCCGTGGTCCCGCTCGACGACGCGCTGCTGCCACCGGGCGTGGAGCTCGACGGGGCGTCCGCTCCCCCGGCGACGGCGCCGGGCACCGACCCGTCGACCC